>NZ_JBMWDP010000006.1:0-147337 GCF_049545505.1 Stenotrophomonas sp. NPDC077421
ATAGCTGTGTAACCCGCAATGGCACACTGCCTTGGCAGTCCATCCCCACTAAAGCGAGCATCGGCATGAACTCACCGTCGTCCCATGACCATCACCATTCTGCAGGCGCAGCCCCTGTCGAGGCTGCGGATGGACGGGTCACCGATCCGGTCTGTGGCATGCAGGTCGATCCCGCCACGACGCAGCATCATGCGACCCACGCCGACACACCTTTCCACTTCTGCTCGGAGCGATGCCGCGCGAAGTTCGTGGCCGATCCGGAGCGCTATCTGACGCCCCAGGACGAACCCGAGGTGGCACAGCCCGGCGCCATCTACACCTGCCCGATGCACCCGGAAGTCCGGCAACAAGGTCCAGGCAACTGTCCCTTCTGCGGCATGGCGCTGGAGCCGGAAATGCCGAGCCTGGAGGACGATGACAATCCGGAACTTCGCGACTTCTCGCGCCGGTTCTGGTGGACGCTTCCGCTGACTGTGGTGACGCTCGTGCTGGCCATGTTCGGCCAGTACCTCCCGCGTGTCGTGCTGGGCGACGTGCAGATCCTGCCGTTGTCGATCGACGTGCAGACCTGGGTCGAGCTGGTCTTGACCACACCAGTCGTGCTGTGGGCCGGCTGGCCGTTCTTCGAGCGCTGCGTGCAGTCGATCCGCAACCGCAGCCCGAACATGTTCACCCTCATCGGGATTGGCGTTGCGGCCGCCTTTGGCTACAGCCTGGTCGCCACGCTGGCACCCGGCTTGTTCCCACCGTCGTTTACCGAACATGGGCGCGTCGGGGTGTACTACGAGGCGGCGGCGGTGATCGTTTCGCTGACCCTGCTCGGCCAGATGCTGGAACTGCGGGCGCGCTCGAAAACGTCCGCGGCGATCAAGGGCCTGCTTGGCCTGGCGCCGAAGGAAGCCCGGCGGGTCAACGCCGACGGCACCGAGGAAGACATCCCGCTGACCCACGTCCACGTCGGCGACCACCTGCGCGTGCGTCCCGGCGAGAAGGTGCCGGTGGATGGCGAAGTGGTGGAAGGCCGCTCCAGCGTCGACGAGTCGATGCTCACGGGTGAACCGATTCCGGTCGAGAAGACCGCAGGCGACCAGGTCATCGGCGCGACCCAGAACGGCACCGGCGCGCTGGTGATCCGCGCCGCCAAGGTGGGCTCCGACACCGTGCTGTCGCAGATCGTGCAGCTGGTCGCGCAGGCGCAGCGCTCCCGCGCGCCGATGCAGCGGATGGCCGATATCGCGGCCTACTGGTTCGTGCTCGCGGTGCTGGCGATCGCGGTGGCCACCTTCTTTATCTGGGGCTCCTTCGGTCCGGAGCCGGCCTGGACCTTTGCGGTGCTCAACGCGGTCTCGGTACTGATCATCGCCTGCCCCTGCGCGCTGGGCCTGGCGACGCCGATGTCGATCATGGTCGCCACGGGCAAGGCGGCGCAGGTGGGCGTGCTGTTCCGCGACGCCGAGGCCATCGAGCACATGCGCCGCATCGACACCCTGATCGTCGACAAGACCGGCACCCTCACCGAGGGGCGCCCCGCCTTCAAGGAAGTCGTGGCCTTCGAGGGCTTCGACGCCGACCGGGTCTTGCACCTGGCCGCCAGCCTGGACCAGGGCAGCGAGCACCCGCTGGCCGACGCCATCGTCGCCGAGGCTCGACGCCGGAACTTCGAGTTCGACCGCGTGGAGGACTTCGACTCGGTGACCGGCATGGGTGTGCGCGGGTCCGTGGCCGGCCATGCGCTTGCGCTGGGCAATACCGCGCTCATGGACGACCTGGGCGCCAATCCCGCTGCGCACGTCGACGTGGCCGAGCGGATGCGCCGCGAGGGCGCGAGCGCCATGTTCCTGGCCGTGGACGGGCGCCTGGCGGGGCTGGTCGCGGTTGCCGACCCGATCAAGGCGTCGGCCGCGGCGGCCATCAACGAGCTCCACGCCGCCGGGCTGCGCATCATCATGGCCACCGGCGACGGGCTCACCACCGCACGGGCCGTGGCCACCGAGCTGGGCCTGGACGAGGTGCATGGCGAAGTCCGCCCCGAGGACAAGGCCGAGCTGGTGCAGCGCCTCAAGCGCGAAGGCCGGCGGGTGGCGATGGCGGGCGACGGCATCAACGACGCCCCGGCGCTCGCCGCGGCCGACGTCGGCATCGCCATGGGCACGGGCACCGACGTCGCGATGTCCAGTGCCCAGATCACCCTGGTCAAGGGCGACCTGCGGGGCATCCTGCGCGCCCGGAAGATCTCCCAGGCCACCGTGGCCAACATGAAGCAGAACCTCACCTTCGCGTTCCTCTACAACGCGCTGGGGGTGCCGGTCGCGGCCGGGGTGCTCTACCCCGCATTCGGGATCTTGCTGAGCCCGATGGTCGCGGCGCTTGCGATGAGCTTGAGCTCGGTGTCGGTGGTGGCCAACGCCCTTCGCCTTGCCAAGTCGGCCGCCGTACCGTCCTCGCCGACCACATCTGTGCCGCGCCAGCCCCTGGGCCTGGCCAAGGATTGACTTGGATCAATTGCATCGGTTCCAGTAAGAGGTAAGCTCACGCCATGGTCCACATCCGCCATCGGAACTTGTTCCAGCGCACCGCCCTCCTCGCGATGGTGGCCCTGCTCTGGTCCCAGTTCGCGCTCGCAGGCCATGGCGATTGCCTGGATCTCCCAGTCACGCCGGCGGCGTTTGTCGCTGCCGCCACCGACACCCGACACGACCATGGCCACGGCTGCGATGCCGAGCTCCCCTCAGCGAGCAAGGCAGTGTGCGACGCGCACTGCACCGAGGGTGACATCTCGGCGGACAGTGGGCGCATCCCTTCGATTCCGCCGCTGCTGGCCGAAGCCTGGTTCTCCTGGCTTGCGATCGCCGCGATTGCGGATGCTGCGCCAGGTGTCACGGCTACATGGGTGGATTCGCCGCCCAGACCCGCCTGGCACCGACCTACCGCCCATCCAGCGGCACTCCTGCTGATCTGATGCCTGGACGCTGACTGCTCCGCACGTCTGTGCGGCGCAGTCCTGTGCGTTCGCGCCGTGGCTGCGTCACGGCATGTGTTCCTGCCCTCGTCCGAGCGACCTGCGTCGCGTCGGCCCAAGGACACTGATATGGCATCCCCGTTCGACCGACTGCCGGCCAGGCGCCTGCACCCTCGCCCTCTGTCCCGCCGTCTGCCACCGCTCCGGCACCTTCTTGCCGGCGTGCTTGCCGGCGCCTTGTGGGCCCTGGCGCTGCCGGTGACCGCCACCGAACCCGTCCCGGGGCACAGCCTCGAGTCGATCCGCGCCTGGGTTCTGGAACACAACCCGGAATTGCGGGCCATGGACTTCGAGGCCCAGGCCGCCGAAGCACGGATCCAGCCAGCGGGCGCCCTACCCGACCCGACGGCTTCCCTTGGATTCCGCGGCCTCGATCCGGACAAGCCCTGGCGCTCCGCCGGTGCCGAGCGCGAGGTCAACTACGCGCTGCGCCAGCGCCTCCCGCTTTGGGGCAAGCGCGCCCTGGCGCGGACCGCGGCCAGCCAGGACGCGGTCGCGGTCGGACTCGATCGCCTCACCACTGCGCGCGACTTGCTGGCCGACGCCGAGGCGGCCTACGCACGCTACTGGCATGCCGACCAGGCCGTGGCCGTGCTTGATCGCCGCATCGCCCTGCTCCGCCAGGTGGAAGAGATGGCCGGCGTGCGCTACGCCCTGGGTCGCGCGGCGCAGCAGGATGCCATCCGCGCCCAGGTCGAGCAGACCAGCCTCCAGCGCGAGCGGATCGAACGCCTCGCGACCAAGCAGGAGGCGGCCGCCACCTTGAACGCGGTGCTGGGGCGCCGGTCCGATGCACCGCTGGCGACTCCCGACGAGGCGCCGCGCCTCGCCGTCCACAGCGCCTCGCTTGCCGAGGCACTGGATGACGCCGATGCGCATCCCGCGGTGCGCTCGCAGCAGGCTCGCGCCGAGGCGGCGCGCACGAACGTGGTACTGCAGCGTCGCAACCGCTTTCCCGACATCACCCTGGGCGTGGGTGCGATGCAGTTCGGCAACGGCATCGAGAGCACCGAGCTGATGTTCGAGGTCGAGATCCCGTTCCAGCAGCGTGCCCGCCGCGAGCGCGAGCGCGAATCGCGCCTGCTCGAAGACGCAGCGCTTGCCCGCAGGGACGCCACGCTGCGGGCCGTCGAGGAACGCGGCGCTTCCGCCTGGTCGCAGTGGACCAACGCGCGCGAGCGTCGCGGACTGATCGAGAACACGCTGCTGCCGCAGGCCGACGCCACCTGGCAGTCCGCCCTGGCCAGCTACCAGGTCGGTGAAGTCGACTTCGGGACGCTGCTGGAAGCACTCAATGAATGGCAGGGCGCCGACCTCGCACGGGTCGATGCACTGCGTGACGAACTGTTGGGCGCCGCCGCCGTGCGCGCCATCGAAGGAGAGATCCGATGACCCGTGTCCAGACCCTGTCGCTCGCCATCGGCGTTGCACTCGCCGCCCTCGCCGTCGGCTGGATTGCCGGCCGCGCCACGAACGACTCCCCGACCGCGGGCACGTCGATCGACGGCCCGGCCGCAGAACGCAAGGTGCTCTATTACCGCAATCCCATGGGCTTGGCGGACACGTCGCCGGTGCCGAAGAAGGATTCGATGGGTATGGACTACGTCCCGGTCTATGCCGACGACGCACCGCCGGCGGCACCGGGCACGGTGGTGCTGCCGCCGGACAAGGTGCAGGCGCTGGGCGTGCGCACCGAAGCGGTCAAGCGCGGAGCCCTGTCCGCTACCGTGCGCACCAGCGGCACGGTCGAGGTCGACGAGACCCGGCAGTACGCGATCGCCCCGCGCTTCGAAGGCTGGGTGGAGCGGCTGTACGCGAACCAGACCGGCATGCGGGTCAGCGCCGGGCAGCCGCTGCTCTCCGTCTACAGCCCGCAGCTGGCCGCGGCGCAGCAGGAATACCGGCTGGCCGACGAGACCGCCCGCAGGCTGGCCGGGTCCGATCCCGCGAGCGCGGCGTCGATGGTCCGCCTGCGCGATGCCGCCCGCACCCGCCTGCGCAACTGGGAAATCAGTGACGCGCAGATGGGCAAGACGGGCCTGGTGCTCACCGCGCCCGCGGACGCGGTCGTGATCGAGAAGCCGGTGGTCCAGGGCGCGCGTTTCGAGCCCGGCGAAACCATCCTGCGCCTGGCGGACCTGTCGAAGGTGTGGGTGATCGCCAAGGTGCCGGCGGCGCAGGCCGCGGGTATCCAGCCCGGCCAAACGGCCCGCTTTGAAACCGTGGCCCTGCCGGGCCAGGTGGCCGAGGGCGAGGTCACCTTCGTGCAGCCCGTCATCGATGCGATGACGCGCACCGTGGATGTGCGCATCGCCCTGCCCAACCCCGCTGGCGACCTGCGGCCCGGGCTGTATGGGACGGTGGTGCTGGAGGAGCCGGGGGCTGGACCGGTCCTGACCGTTCCGCGCTCGGCCGTGCTCGACAGCGGCACGCGCCAGGTGGTGCTGGTCGAGACCGGCCCTGGCCGCTTCGCACCGCGCGATGTCAGCCTGGGGCGGCGCGGCGGCGATCGCATCGAGATCCTCGACGGCCTGACCGAGGGCGAGCAGGTCGTGGTCTCCGCCAACTTCCTGATCGACGCCGAAAGCAACCTGCAGTCGGCACTCCAGGGTCTTGAGGGTCACACAGGACACGGCGCGCCTTCGGGCACCGCTGAGGATCCACACGCCGGGCACGGCGAGGACGCCGCCGACCCGCACGCAGGTCATGGTGACGAGGCCTCTGATCCGCACGCCGGTCATTCCATGCCGGCTACCCCGGAAGAGACTCCGCCCGCCCCCACCGGCCACGAGGGGCACTGACATGCTTGGCCGTCTCGTTGAATGGTCGGTGCGCAACGTCTTCCTGGTGCTGCTGATGGCGCTGGCGATTGTCGCCGGTGGCATCTACGCACTGATGAACACGCCGCTGGACGCACAACCGGATCTGTCGGACGTGCAGGTGATCGTGTTCACGGAGTACCCGGGGCAGGCGCCCCAGGTGGTCGAGGACCAGGTCACCTATCCGCTGACCAGCGCCCTGCTCGCGACGCCGAAGTCGAAGGACGTCCGCGGCTTCTCGTTCTTCGGCGCCTCCTTCATCTACGTCATCTTCGAAGAAGGCACGGACCTGTACTGGGCGCGCTCGCGCGTGCTCGAGAACCTCAACGTCGCGTCGAAAAACCTGCCGGCTGGCGTGGCACCGGCACTGGGACCCGACGCGTCCGGCGTGGGCTGGGTCTACCAGTACGTGCTGCAGAGCGACCGCCACTCGCTGGACGAGCTGCGCGCGATGCAGGACTGGTACCTGCGTTACCAGCTCACCACCGCGCCCGGCGTGGCCGAGGTCGCCAGCGTCGGCGGCTTCGTGCGCCAGTACTCGATCACCGTCGATCCGGTCCGGCTGCGCGAGTTCGACATCCCGATTTCACGCGTGTCCGAGGTGATCGCCGAGAGCAACCGCGACGTCGGCGGCCGCGTGATCGAGATGGCCGAGACCGAGTACATGGTGCGGGGCCGCGGCTACCTGCGCGGTATCGAGGATATCGAGAGCCTGGTTCTGCGCGCCGAAGGGGGCGCACCGGTGCTGATCGGCGACGTCGCCCGGGTCGAACTGGTACCCGATGAGCGCCGTGGCATCGTCGACCTGGACGGCGAAGGCGACGTTGTGGGCGGGATCGTCATTGCGCGCTTCGGCGAAAACGCCCTGGCCGTGATCGGGGGGGTGAAGGACAAGATCGCCCAGCTTGCGAGTGGACTCCCCGAGGGCGTCAGCGTCCAGGCGGTCTACGACCGCTCCGATCTCATCGTGCGCGCGATCAAGACGCTACGCACGACGCTGCTCGAGGAGAGCCTGATCGTCGCACTGGTGTGCCTGGTATTCCTGTTCCATGCGCGCAGCGCGCTGGTCGCGATCGTCATGCTGCCCGTCGGCGTGCTGATCGCGGTGATCGCGATGCGCATGCTGGGCATGAACTCCAACATCATGAGCCTGGGCGGCATCGCGATCTCGATTGGCGTGATGGTCGACGCGGCGATCGTGATGATCGAGAACGCGCACAAGCACATCGAGCGCTCCGACGGCTCCCGCAGCCGGACCCAGCTGATCATCGATGCCTGTCGCGAGGTCGGGCCGGCGCTGTTCTTCAGCCTGATGATCATCACCGTCTCGTTCCTGCCCGTGTTCGCCCTGGAGGCTCAGGAAGGTCGCCTGTTCAAGCCGCTGGCCTTCACCAAGACCTTCGCGATGGCCGGTGGCGCGCTGTTGTCGATCACGCTGGTACCGGTACTCATGCTGCTGTTCGTGCGCGGCAAGATCGTGCCCGAGCACAAGAATCCGGTGAACCGGTTCCTGGTTGCGGCCTATCGGCCGGTGATCAACGTCGTTCTGCGGCATCGCATGGCCACAATCATGTTTGCGTTGGCCGCCCTGTTTGCAAGCCTGTGGCCTGCATCGCGGCTGGGCAGCGAGTTCATGCCAACCCTCAACGAAGGCACGCTGCTGTACATGCCCGCGTCGCTTCCGGGCATGTCGGTGACCAAGGCCTCGGAGCTGCTGCAGCAGCAGGACCGGATCATCAAGGGCTTCCCGGAAGTGGAGTCGGTGTTCGGCAAGGCGGGCCGTGCCCTGACGGCCACCGATCCCGCACCGCTGGAGATGTTCGAGACCGTCATCAACCTCAAGCCCGAGGACGAATGGCGGGACGGCATGACCACCGACAAGCTCATCGCCGAGATGGACGCGGCGCTGAAGTTCCCGGGCGTCGCCAACTCCTGGACGATGCCGATCAAGGCGCGCACCGACATGCTGGCCACCGGCATCCGCACGCCCGTGGGCATCAAACTCTTCGGCACGGACCTTGAGCAACTCGACGCGCTGGCCACCGAGATCGAAGCCGTGGTGCGCGAAGTGCCGGGCACGACCAGCGCGTTCGCCGAACGCCTGACCGGCGCCTACTACCTCGACATCACCCCCGACCTTGGCAGCCTGGCCCAGTACGGCGTCACCCTGGGCGAGGTGCAGAACGTGGTGGCCGCCGCGCTGGGCGGCGAGATCGTCACCACCATCCTCCAGGGCCGCGAACGCTTCAGCGCGATCGTGCGCTATCCCCGCGAACTCCGCGACGATCCGCACCGGATAGGCAGCCAAGTCCTTGTGCCGGTGCCCGGCGGCGCCCAGGTGCCGCTGGGCGAACTGGCGCGGATTGAGGTCAGGAAGGGTGCGCCGAGCATCCGCACCGAGAACGCGATGCTGGCGGCGTACATCTACGTCGACACCCGAGAGAGCGATCTCGGCCGCTACGTGAAGGCTGCGCAGGAAGCGGTCACCGAGCAGGTGCAGTTCCCGCCTGGCTACTACGTGACCTGGAGTGGACAGTACGAATACATGCAACGTGCCGCGGAGAAGATGCGTGTCGTCGTTCCGGTGACGCTGGCGCTGATTTTCCTGCTGCTGTACCTCAACTTCCGCCGTGTCACCGAGTCGCTGATCGTGATGCTGTCGGTGCCCTTCGCACTGGTCGGTGGCATCTGGCTGATGTGGATGCTCGACTACAACACCAGCGTCGCGGTGATCGTGGGCTTCATCGCGCTGGCCGGCGTCGCCGCGGAAACCGGCGTGGTGATGCTGATCTACCTCGACCACGCACTTGAAGCGCGTGCCGCGCAGAGGCAGGCCGAAGGCCGGGCACTGGATTCACGGGACCTGCGCGAGGCCATCATCGAAGGCGCGGTCGACCGCGTGCGCCCGAAGATGATGACCGTGGTCGCGATCATGGCGGGCCTGCTGCCCATCATGTGGAGCAGCGGTACTGGCTCGGAAGTCATGCGCCGAATCGCTGCGCCGATGGTAGGTGGCATGGTGTCTTCGACCATCCTCACCCTGGTCGTGATCCCGGCGCTGTACTCGCTGATCAAGCAGCGGCAGCTGGCCAGGAAGCCGCACCCCTCCTCCGCACTACCCAAGGAGAAGTAGTGATGGGGCCGTTCAACGCAGGCAGGGACCGACGGCTCATGCAACTGTGGCCGCGAACATCCGTCCGTCCACGGCCAATTCGCGCGTTACTGGCTTCGCCCACCGCAAGGCCGGTTGACCTGTGTGCGAGACACAGGTCTAGCCTGATCAACACCTCGCCGGGAGCAAGCCGATGACGACCAAGGAAGAAGTGACGCTGCCGCTGATGACGGTCCGCCAGCTGGCACGGCAGGGCGATGTCACGGTGCATGTGGTGCGCAACTACCTGCGGCGCGGTCTGTTGCAAGCGGCCACGCATACCGAGGGCGGCTACCAGTTGTTCTCCACCTCGGAGCTCCTTCGCCTGCACTTCATTCGCACGGCGCAACACCTTGGCTTCACGCTGGGGGAAATCGAGGAAATCATCCACCACAGCCTGCTGCGACATAGTCCCTGTCCGCTTGTGCGGGACATCATTCGGCGCAGGCTCGACGACACCCGCCAACAACTGGACAGGCTGCTCGCCATGCACGGACGAATGGAGCGTGCCATCCACGCCTGGGCGGAGCTTCCGGACTCCATTCCGACTGGCGATGACGTCTGCGCATTGATCGAATCTGTTGCCGCTGCTGAAGGCGGCGGGTTCGTCAAGTCCACCCCCCGGCGACTTCTTGGACGCCGCCCCACAGAGGAGAATTTGCCATGACAGCCTCCAGTCCTGCCCCCTCAGGCTCCCGACGCTGGGTCTTCTGGATCTTCCTGGCGCTGGCCGTGTTCTATCTCGCCGTCGAGCACGGCGCCCACCTTGGGGGGACGCTTCGCTGGTTGCCCCTGGCCATCCTGCTGCTATGTCCCTTGATGCATGTGTTCATGCACAAGGGGCATGGCGGTCATGGAGGTTCCGGAAGTCATGGGCGCGACGGCAATGCCGACGACACACCCCATGGCCAGCATGAGAGCCGTAGCAAGCGGGCACTGAACGACGAAACGTCCGACACCTCGAACGGAGGGCACTGACATGCAGGCACCCGACTCCGGCTACGGTCTTTGGCTCCTCGCCGCCATCAACGCCGCGTTCTTCATCTTCTTCGCCTGGAGCTTCTACAAACCGCTGACCCGTTGGGACTGGCGTGGGTTCGGTATGTTCTCCGCCTTCGTCGTGGCCCTGTTCGCGGAAATGTATGGCTTCCCGCTGACGCTGTACGTCCTGGGCGGCTGGCTCAGCGCCAACTATCCGCAGGTGGACTGGCTGAGCCATGACGCGGGCCATCTGCTCGAGATGTGGTTCGGCTGGCGCGCCAACCCGCATTTCGGCCCATTCCACATCGCAAGCTTCGTCCTGATCGGCGGCGGCTTCTGGCTGCTGTCGGCCGCCTGGCCGGTGCTGTATCGGGCACAGCGTGAAGGCCGGCTCGCCCGCGAGGGCGTGTATGCGCGCATGCGTCACCCGCAGTACGTCGCCTTCCTGCTCGTGCTGACCGGTTTCCTGCTGCAGTGGCCCACGCTGCTCACGCTCGCCAGCTATCCAGTGCTCGTGTGGGCCTATGCCCGCCTGGCGCGTCGTGAGGAAAAAGACTGCTTGAGCCGCTTCGGCGACGACTACGTCCGCTACATGCAGGAAGTGCCGGCCTTCATCCCGCGACGCCGGCGCGGCCCCGCTCCATCCCAAGGAGAAACCCGATGACGCACGTCCACAAACCCACTGTGCGCACGCGCACCTGGCCCATCGGCGACATGGTGAGTGCCGGCTGCGCGCGCACGCTGGAGAAGGCCGTGGCCGCGCTGCCTGGAGTCAACGCCACCAGCGCGAATTTCGCTACCGCGACCCTGCAGGTGTCCTACGACCCGGCCCGCCTGTCGGCGGGCGCGGTCGCCACCGCGATCCGCGACTGCGGCTTCCAATGCAACGCGCCGATGCCCGATGCCGACCCCGCCGCAGGCGCGCACGCCCATGCTGCGCATGCCGGGCACGGACAGGAATTGGCCGCAGAGCGCCCCGCTGACGCCCACGCCGGCCACGGCGATGACGCCACGGATGCCGGGGGCCACGACGCCCATGCGGGCATGAACCACGGCAGCGATCTGCACGCCGCGGCGCGCGACATGGGCCGCCGCTTCCTGGTCGCCCTCGCCTTCGCGATCCCGGTATTCGTGTGGTCGCCCATGGGCGGGCTGATAGAGCCGCCGCCGGTGCCGTTCGGACTGCGCGAGAACGTCTGGTTGTTCCTGCTGGCGACCGGCGCCGTGCTGTATCCGGGCTGGCCATTCTTCAGCGCCGCGATCCGGTCCCTGCGACGGGGTGTGCTGGACATGGCGGTCCTGGTGCTCCTGAGCGTGGGCACAGGTTACGGTTTCAGCATCGCGTCGACGTTCTTCTTCGACGGGCCGAACTTCTACGAGGCCTCGGCCGTCCTGCTGACCTTCGTCCTGCTTGGCCACTGGCTCGAGATGCGGGCTCGCGCCGGCGCCTCGGACGCCATGAAAGCGCTGCTGAAGCTGTCCCCACCCCGCGCGGTCGTCCGGCGCGAGGGGCAGGAGCTCGACATTCCCACCGCTGAAGTGCTGGTCGGCGAGACCGTGATCGTGCGGCCCGGGGCGAAGATCCCGGTCGATGGCATCGTGACGGAAGGCAGCTCTCAGGTCGACGAATCCATGCTGACCGGCGAGTCGATGCCGGTGCGCAAGGATCCCGGAGAGTCCGTCGTCGGCGGATCGATCAACAAGAGCGGCGCATTCGCCTACACCGCCACCAAGATCGGCAGCGACACGGCACTGGCGCAGATCATCAAGCTGGTCCAGACCGCGCAGAACTCCAAGGCGCCCGCGCAGCTGCTCGCCGACCGCGCCTCGCAATGGCTGGTGCTGGCTGCGATCGTGATCGGGCTGCTGACCTTCGCGGTCTGGTTCTGGTGGCTGGGACAGCCGCTGCTGTTCGCGCTCACGCTGACGATCACCGTCTTCGTCATCGCCTGCCCCGATGCACTCGGTTTGGCCACGCCGATGGCGATCATGATCGGCACTGGCCTGGGGGCACGACACGGCATCCTCTTCAAGCATGCCGAATCGATTGAGAAGAGCGCACGCCTGGACGTGGTGATCTTCGACAAGACCGGCACCCTGACGGTCGGCGCCCCCGAGGTGGTCGACATGGCGGTCGCGCCGGGCTGGACGCAGGAGCGGTTGCTGGCCGCGGCCGCCGCGGTCGAGGCGCACTCCGAGCACCCGCTGGCGCAGGCCATCCTGAAGCGTGCCGGTCCGGTAGCCGAGCGCGCTACCGCGTTCACCAACATCGATGGCCAGGGCGCTACCGGCGTGGTTGACGGGGTGCAGGTGGTGCTGGGCAACCGGATCCTGATGGTCGAGCACGGCATCGACCTCTCGGTATTGGAAGCGGAGGCTGCGCGCCTCACCGGTGCCGGTCGCACGGTGATCTATGCCGGGGTGGGTGACCGGCTCGCAGGCTTCTTCGCGATTGCCGACGCGATCCGGGAGACCTCGCGCGCGGCCATCGACGAATTGCACCGGCGCAACATCAAGGTGGCGATGATCACCGGCGACAACCGCCCCACGGCCGAGCGCGTGGCACAGGACCTGGGAATCGACATCGTGCTGGCCGACGTGCTGCCGGGCGGCAAGGCCGATGAGGTCATCAAGCTGCAGTCGCAGGGCCTCAAGGTCGGCATGGTGGGCGACGGCATCAACGACGCACCGGCGCTCACCCAAGCCGACGTTGGGTTCGCGATCGGCGCCGGCACCGACGTCGCCATCGAGAGTGCCGACATCGTGCTCATGCACAGCGACCCTTATGACGTCGTTCGCGCGACCACCATCGCCCACGCCACTCTGCGCAAGATGCATCAGAATCTGGGCTGGGCCGTGGGCTACAACGTGCTGGCCTTTCCGCTGGCGGCCGGTGTGCTCTATCCGTTCGTGCTGTCGCCAGAAATCGCCGCGCTGTCGATGTCGGGCAGTTCGGTGATCGTCGCCCTCAACGCGTTGCTGCTCAAACGCCTTCCACTGGCGGATGCCGCCACCCCTCGCAGCCCATCTAAGGAGTCCACACCATGAATACGGTCACACACGTCGCCCATTCCAGACCCCGAGGTACCAATCGCAGCCATTGGGTCGCCGCACTGGCCCTCGCGCTCGCGTTCGCATTGCCGGGGGTCGTCTCCGCGAACGAGGGTGGGTTCCGCCACAACGTGTTGATGCGCGGCCAGGTGCTGGAAAAGCAGGACGGAACGCTTGTGGTCTGTGTCGGGCAGGCCGACGGTGCCCAGGTCGGGCAGGTGCTGGACGTGATCCGGCACAAGCGCCGTATCCGGCATTCGCGGGCCGGCGGTCCACGCTACCGCCGCGAGAACGTTGGCCAAGTGCGCATCGTCGAACTGTTCGACAGCCACTACGCGGAGGCTGAAGTGATCTCCGGGAGCCCCAAGGTCAACGACACAGTGGAGCTGATCCGCCCCTGACAGGCGCGCGGGCGATGCAGATGCGCCTCGGCCCTCGCCATGCCCTCCGCAATCACTTCCCTTCCAGGACAGGAGCCACACCATGACAGCGTCTTCCAACCCCACCCTGCAATTCCTCGGTGCCGCGGGCACCGTGACCGGCTCGCGCTACCTGGTCGAGGCCAACGGTCAGCGCGTGCTCGTGGACTGCGGCCTGTTCCAGGGCTACAAGCAATTGCGCGAGCGCAACTGGGCTCCGTTTCCCGTCGAGGCGTCATCAATCGACGCGGTGGTCCTGACCCACGCCCACCTGGACCATTCGGGCTACTTGCCCGCACTGGTCAAACAAGGGTTCCGCGGCCGGATCCACTGCACCCATGGCAGCGTGGCCCTGTGCGGCCTGCTGCTTCCCGACAGCGGACACCTGCTCGAAGAGGAGGCCAAGTACGCGGCCCGCAAGGGGTACTCCAAGCACAAGGAACCACGGCCGCTTTATACCGAGGATGACGCCCGCCGCAGCCTGAAGCAGCTCAAGGGGCATGACTATGGTCGCGACATCGAGGTCGCATCAGGCGTCACGATCCGCTTCCATCCTGCCGGCCACATCCTGGGCGCTGCCCATGTCAGCCTTGACGTCCAGGGCCAGCGCCTGCACTTCAGTGGCGACCTGGGACGGCAGCAGGAGTCGCTGATGAATCCGCCGACGCCCCTGCCCGCCTGTGACGTCCTGGTCTGCGAATCCACATATGGCAATCGGGAACACATTCCGATCGACCAAGAAGCCGAGCTGGCACCGATCATCCGCCGCGTTGCCGCCCGCGGGGGCGTGATCGTCATTCCCGCCTTTGCCATCGGCCGCGCCCAGGCGCTCATGCTGCATATCGCCCGGCTGCGTGAGCGCAAGGACATCCCTCGCGTGCCGGTCTACCTCAACAGCCCGATGGCGATCAACGCGACCCGGCACTACCACGACCACCACTCCGAGCACCACGTGTCCGACGAGGACTGCCAGCGGATGTTCGACGTGGCCACCTTCGTCAACACTGTAGAAGAGTCGAAGGCACTCAACCGCCAGCGCGGGCCGATGATCATCATCTCGGCCAGCGGCATGATCACCGGCGGGCGCGTGCTGCACCACATCGAGGCGTTCGGCCCCGATGACCGCAACGCGATCCTGCTCGCGGGCTACCAGGCCGGAGGAACACGCGGTGCCGCGCTGGCGGCAGGCAAGCGCACGTTGCGCATGTTCGGCCGCGAGGTCCCCATCCGCGCCGAGGTGGTGCAGCTGGAGGGCTTCTCCGGCCACGCCGACGCCGGGGAGCTGCTGGACTGGATGCGCACCGCGCCGTCCGCGCCGCGCATGGTCTACCTCACCCACGGCGAGCCCGACGCTGCAGACACGCTGCGCGGGCGCGTGCAGCGTGAACTGGGCTGGCGTGCGCGCGTGCCGGGGCACCTGGAGCAAGTCGGATTGGAGGATGCGAGATGACCACGCAGGCCCCGGGCCACACCCGCCTGCGCGTCACCCGTGCCGGCATCGACACCTACCAGCAGCCGGTGGTCTATATGCACCGCGACTGCGAGGTCTGTCGCTCGGAAGGCTTTGCCGCGATGACGCGCGTCAGGCTGGACGTGGACGCCCGCACGCTGGTGGCGACGCTGAACGTGGTCATCGACGATCGGCTCGGCCTGGACGAGGTGGCGTTGTCGGAGGCCGCGTGGACGCTCCTCGATCCCGCGCCCGACGCCCTCGCCGGCGTCAGGCACGCGGAACCCGCGGCGTCGGCGGGCGCGCTCCGTGCCAAGGTGTTCGGCGCCCGGTTGGACGACGCGCAGTACTTCGCCCTGGTGCAGGACGTGATGGAAAGCAGGTTGTCGGACCTGGAGCTTGCAGCTTTCGTCACTGCCAGCGCGGGTGACCGCCTGGACCATGCGGAGACGACCGCGCTGACGCGAGCCATGATCTCCGTGGGCCAGCGCCTGGACTGGGGCGAAGGGCCGGTGCTGGACAAACACTGCGTAGGTGGCCTGCCGGGCAATCGCACCACCCCGATCGTGGTGGCCATCGTGGCTGCGCTGGGCTACCGCATCCCGAAGACCTCGTCGCGCGCGATCACGTCGCCCGCGGGCACCGCCGACACCATGGAAGTGATGGCGCCGGTGGCGCTCGACCTGGCGGCGATGCGCCGGGTGGTGGAGCGCGAGGGCGGCTGCATCGTGTGGGGTGGCAACGTGCGCCTGAGCCCGGCCGACGACATCCTGATCCGGGTCCAGCGCCCGCTGGATTTCGACAGCGACGGCCAACTGGTCGCCAGCGTGCTGTCGAAGAAGATAGCCGCGGGCTCCACCCACGTCCTGATCGACATGCCGGTGGGTCCGACGGCCAAGGTGCGAGGTGAGGCCGCGGCCCACAGCCTCGGCACGCGGCTTGCCCACACCGCGGGCGCGCTGGGATTGCAGTTGGGCATCCATCGCTCCGACGGCACCCAGCCGGTGGGTCGGGGAATCGGCCCGGCGCTCGAGGCGCACGACGTGCTCAAGGTGCTGCGCAACGCGGCCGATGCACCCGCCGACCTTCGCGAACGCGCACTTGCGCTGTCCGCGGCGCTGCTGGACATGGCAGCGGGCAGCAACGCCGGCACCGGACTGGAGCGCGCGCGCGGCGTGCTGGATTCCGGGGCGGCGCTGGCCAAGTTCCTGGCGATCTGCGAGGCCCAGGGAGGCTTCCGCGAACCGCCACGGGCGGCGTTCACCGCCGACGTCCCGGCGCCTGCATCGGGCCGCATCGCGGCGATCGACAACCGCAGGCTGGCCAAACTGGCCAAGCTGGCCGGCGCCCCGACATCCCCCACCGCCGGCCTCGAAACCGGTCTGCGGATCGGCGATACGGTCGAGCGCGGACAGCCCATGATGACCCTGCATGCGGAGTCGCCGGGAGAACTGGCCTACGCCCTGGAGCACGCCGCGACGCTGCAACCCTTTGTGCTTGGAGAGGTTCCATGACCCGTGTGCTGATGCCCTTCCCGGCCGATGCAGTGTTGGCCGGCACCATCAACCAGCCCCTGCAGGCGCGCATTGCACCCGTGGCCTGGCGGCACTTCCCCGATGGCGAGTCGCTGGTCACCCTGGACGACGCACTGGACGGCGCCGATGTGGCGATCCTGGCCAGCCTGCGCAACGCCGATGCCCTGGCCCTCCCGCTGCGCTTCGCCGCCCGGACCGCGCGCGAGTTCGGGGCTCGTTCGGTCGGCCTCATCGCACCCTACCTGGGGTATATGCGCCAGGACACCCGCTTCCATCGCGGCGAGGCGGTCAGTACACCGCTGTTTGCGCAATTCCTCGAAGAGGCTTTCGACTGGCTGGTGACCGTGGACCCGCACCTGCACCGCGTCGAGCGCCTGCAGTCGCTCTACCGCATTCCGACGGTCCACGTATCGGCGACGCCGGCCGTGGCCCGCTGGATCGCTGAGACCGTCCCCGACGCTGTGCTGATCGGCCCTGACAGCGAGAGCGAGCAGTGGGTAGCGGACATCGCCGCCCTGTCCGGCATGCCCTACCAGGTGCTGGCCAAGGAGCGGCACGGCGACTACGACGTGCGCGTCAGCCTGCCCGACCCGCAGGCCGTGGCGGGCCGGACCCCGGTCCTGATCGACGACATCGTGTCGTCCGGCCACACCATCCTGGAGACCCTCGCACACCTGCGCCGGTTGTCGTTGCCGCCGCCACTGCTGGTCGCCATCCATCCGGTGTTCGCCGGCGATGCCTATGCCCGCCTGCAGGAAGCAGGTCTGGCCCGCATCGTCAGTACCGACACCATTGCCCACCCGTCGAACGCGATCGCGCTCGGCGCGGACCTCGCTGACGCGGCATCGACCCTGATGTCCGCTTCGGCCGACTCCCCGGAGGACCCATGAACCTGCATCTCAACTGCTGCACCGCCGACCAGCTGTCGGCCGCCGAGCGCCAGCGGACCCTTGAACTCGCCGACGCCCACCGGCGGGCCGATCCCGCGTTTGACCATTGGGCGGCCGGCTACGGCGTGATCCGACATGACCCGCTCACCCAGCTCCGGGTCCGCCAGATGGTGCACGAGCTGGTGGCCTTGGGCCGCACGCCCGATGCCGGCACCGCCTGGCAGCGGCTCGCCGCGGCCGATCGCGTCACCAGCGCCGGCATGTGGCTGGTGGCCCACATGACCTACAGCCAGCGGGTCCGCACCGACGGCGCGGCCCTCGAGGCCGATGACTTCAAGGCCACGCCCGAAGGCCACACTGGCGGGTCCCTCAACATGGTGCCGGCCTACGCCGGCTACCTGCTGATGGACGCCCTGGATGGCGTCACCCGCGCATGGATGATGGGCCAGGGGCACTGCGTGGCCGCCATCGACGCGCTGAACGTGCTGGTTGGCAACATGACCGCCCGGCACGCCGAACGTTACGACCGCTCCGACGCGGGGCTGAGCCGGTTCGTCGGCGACTTCTATGCCTACACCCTCAATCCGGACGGAACACCGGCGTCGCCCCTGGGCTCCCACGTCAATGCGCACACCGCCGGGGGCGTGATGGAAGGCGGCTATCTCGGCTTTGCCGAACTGCAGTACGTGCATGCACCGCTCAAGGACGAACGCCTGGTGGCGTTCCTCAGCGACGGTGCGTTCGAGGAACAGCGCGGCAGCGACTGGGCGCCGCGCTGGTGGCGTGCCGAGGACAGCGGGCTGGTCAGCCCGATCATCATCCTCAACGGGCGGCGCATCGAACAGCGCAGCCAGATCGCCCAGCAGGGCGGCGAGCGGTGGCTGGACCGGCACCTGCGATTGAACGGCTTTGATCCGATCGCGCTGGACGGGCGCGATCCGGCCAGCATCGCGTGGGGTATCCATGTGATGGAGTCGCGCCTGCAAGCGGGCGCCGCCGTTCCCGATGCCGACGTGCGGCTGCCCTATGGCATTGCCGAAACCGTGAAGGGCTTCGGATTCCCCGGCGCCGGGACCAACGCCTCGCACAACCTGCCCCTGCCCGGGAATCCGTCGAAGGAGGCCGAGGCACGCGCGCTCTTCAATCAAGGCGCCGCGGCGCTGTTCGTGGCCGCGTCCGAGCTCGAGGAGGCTGTTGCCGCACTCAACAGCCACGACCTCCAGCAGCGCGTGCGCGAGCGCGACCATGCGCTGGCCGATCGCCAGGTGGAACCGCCCCGCGTCCCGGCGATCGCCGACCGCGGCGCCGGCGGCGAGAGCTCGCCGATGACCGCGCTCGACGAGCAGTTCGTCGCCATCGCCGAAGCGAACCCGGGGCTGCGCGTGCGCGTGGGCAATCCTGACGAGCTGCGCAGCAACAAGCTCGATCGCACCCTGGACGCAATGAAGCACCGGGTGCACGAGCCCGAGCCCGGTGTCGCGGAATCGACCACTGGCGCGGTCATCACCGCGCTTAATGAGGAAGCCGTGGTATGCGCCGCGCTCGGCAACAAGGGCGGGCTGAACCTGGTGGTCACCTACGAGGCGTTCGCACCGAAGATGCTTGGCGCCGTGCGCCAGGAATTGATCTTCGCGCGTCACCAGGCACAGGCGGGGCGACCGCCCGGCTGGCTGGGCGTGCCTCTCGTGCTGACCTCGCACACGTGGGAGAACGCGAAGAACGAGCAGTCCCATCAGGATCCGACCATGGCCGAGGCGCTCCTGGGCGAAATGGCCGACATATCGCGCGTGGTGTTTCCCCCGGACGCCAACGGCGCCGCCGCGGCCCTCGCCCACGCCTACGCGCAACGCGGCACGGTCACCACCCTGGTCGTCCCCAAGCGACCGGTGCCGCACGAGCTGACACCGACGCAGGCGCAGGCGCTGGCCACCCAAGGTGCGCTGTGCCTGGCCGGCAACCCGGCGACAGCGGCGATCCTGCTGGTCGCCACCGGTGCTTACCAATTGCAGGAAGTGCGCCACGCGCAGGTGCGCCTCGTTGAACGTGGCGTGTCGGCCGCGATCGTCTATCTCGGCGAGCCCGGCCGGTTCCGCACGCCGCGCGATCCGGACGAGGCGCGGTACGTGCACTCCGACAGCGAGGTCCATGCACTGTTCCCGGCGGAACGGCCGCGCATATTCGTCACGCATACGCGGCCCGAGCCCTTCCTGGGCGCGCTGCGCCGGCTCGACACTGGCCCGGCCACGACCGCGGCGCTCGGCTTCGTCAACCGCGGCGGCACGCTGGACGTGCCGGGACTGCTGTTCGCCAACCGCAGCACCTGGGCGCACGTGGTCGATGCGGCCGCGGGCGTCCTCGGCCAGTCCCGGGGCGGCCTGTTGTCGGAAGCGGAGCTGGCGGCAGTGGATGGTCGGGGCGATCCGGCCACGATCCTGCGTCCTGCAAGTGGGTCGACGCCATGAGTTGTCCAACCGGGAGCGCGCGTTGATGGCGGGCACGGTGCGGCGCGGAGGCCAGATTGCCTGGGCGGGACTCAAGCTCGGCGTCGCCGTGCTGCGCCTGCGCCGACGTGCACCCGACCTGCTTCCGGCATACGTCAGCACCACACTGGTGGGGTTGGGCACCACCTTCGTCAAGCTGGGCCAGGGCTTGAGCCTGCGCTGGGACCTGCTGCCGGCGCCCTATCGCGAGGCGCTGTCGCGATTGCACAGCGATGTGCCCCCCTTCCCGGCGGAGGAGGCCATGCGTATCGTCGAACAGGCGTTTGGCGCGCCGGTCGGCGAACTTTTCGCCAGCTTCGATGACAAGCCCCTGGCCGCGGCTTCAGTGGCCCAGATCCATCCAGCGCGCATGCATGATGGTCGCGATGTGGTCGTCAAGATCACCCGCCCCGGGATCCATGCCCAGGTGCAGGCGGATCTGCTGCTCCTGCGGCGCACGATGCGCGTCGCCCAGTGGATCTGGCCGCCACTGAAACGCCACCGGCCGCTCGAACTGGTGGACGAACTAGGCGCATTCCTGCGTGACGAGATCGACATGCGTCACGAGGCGCAGAACATGCGGCGCATGGCCAAGGTGCTGGATGCCCTGCCCGGCATCACCCAGCCGCACGTCGTCGAGCCGTATGCCACCCGCAACGTGCTTGTGCAGGATCGAAGCCACGGGACCCGTCTGGAGGCCGCGTACGGCACAGCGGCCGCTCCCGCACTGGCAAGGGCGCTGCTCGGTGCCTACGTGCATCAGCTCTTCGGCGCCGGCGTCTTCCATGCCGACCCGCACCCGGGGAATCTGTTCTTCTTTGACGACGGTCGCCTGTGCCTGCATGACTTTGGATCGATCGGCGTGCTCGACCCTGCATCCCGGCTCGCGCTCGGCGGCATGGTCGAGGCCATTGCGGCCGACGACGCCGAGGGCGTGCTGGATGCAGCGATCGCCATGGGCTTCTTCCCGTCGCAGGTCGACCGCCGCTCGCATGTGCGCGAGATCCACCTGATCCTGGCCGAGATGGCCAGCCGTCCGCTGGCGCAGTGGTCCATTGCCGAGGCAATCTGGCGCGTGGCACGCATTGGGCAGGGCGCTGGCTTCCGGCTTCCGGCCCACCTGCTGTCCCTGATCCGGACGCTGTTCCTGGTCGAGAACACGCTGCGGGCGCTGGATCCGAATCTGGACCTGCTGGGGACGCTGTCCGCGCAGGCGGCCGCGATCGCCGACATTGCCGAAGCCAGCCGCCCCAGCGGCAACAGGCCGCTTGCCATGCGGCTGGCCCGCACTGCGCGCCAACTGCCACAGATCGCCACCGACCTGTTGCGGCAGGCGCAACTGAGCGACGGACGACCCGCCTTCTCCGTACACCACCATGGCCTGAGTTCCACGCAGGAGGCAATCGCGCGCACGGGCAACCGGCTGGCGTTGGCCCTGGTCACCTTGGGCCTGTACGTAAGCGGTGCGCTGTTGAGCCTGCATTCCGACGGCCCGCAAGTGTTCGGTCACATGCCTTTCCTGGCTATGGTGGCT
The DNA here is from genome assembly GCF_049545505.1 of Stenotrophomonas sp. NPDC077421. Lineage (NCBI taxonomy): Bacteria > Pseudomonadati > Pseudomonadota > Gammaproteobacteria > Lysobacterales > Lysobacteraceae > Stenotrophomonas > Stenotrophomonas sp. NPDC077421. Next base: position 21,330 of record NZ_JBMWDP010000006.1, read on the forward strand.
TTCGCTGCTGCGGGATTGCTCTCACTGCGGCTGGTGATGGCCATCGCCAGATCGGGACACTTGTAACAGAACACTGATCTATCTCCCCGCTGGTGCCCGGCGCATCAGTGCATCCAGGAAGGCAGACCCATGACGCAACACAATCATCATCATCAAGATCATCAGGCGCACGGCGAGCAACCGCCGCATCCCCGCACGGGTGCTGAAGGTGACGTCCATGCCGGGCACGACAAGCATGCCGGCCACAGCGTGGCGAGCTTCCGCGACAAGTTCTGGCTCACGCTGCTGCTGACCATCCCCACTCTGATCTGGAGCGGGATGATCCAGCATTGGTTCGACTACACCGCACCACAGTTCCCGGGGTCGGCGTACATCCCGGCGGTGTTCGGCACGATCGTGTACTTCTACGGCGGCTCGCCGTTCCTCCGCGGCGGATACCACGAGCTGAGAAATCGCCTGCCGGGCATGATGACGCTGATCTCGCTTGCGATCACCGTCGCCTTCCTTTACAGCGCGTTGGTCACGCTCGGCGTTGTCGAGGGCTTGGACCTGTGGTGGGAGCTGGCGACGCTGGTGGCGATCATGTTGCTCGGCCACTGGATCGAGATGCGTTCGATCAACCAGGCACAGGGCGCTCTCAAGGAACTCGCGAAGCTGCTGCCTGATATGGCGGTGCGGTTGGATGAGGCCGGTACCGCGAAGGAAGTCCCTGTCGCGGAACTGAAGCGCGGCGACCTGCTGCTCATCAGGCCCGGCGCGAGCATTCCCGCCGACGGCGTCGTGAAGGAAGGGACCAGCGCCGTCAACGAAGCGATGATCACCGGCGAGTCCAAGCCGATGGACAAGTCGACGGGCGACCGGGTGATCGCCGGCACCGTCAACGGACAGGGCTCGTTGCGTGTCGAGGTGACGGGAACCGGCGACGAGACCGCGCTCGCGGGTATCATGCGGCTCGTCGAGCAGGCCCAGACGTCGCGCTCGCGCGCCCAGGCCCTGGCGGACCGGGCGGCGTTCTACCTCACGATCATCGCCATCGTCTCCGCCGCGGTTACCGCCATTGTCTGGCCACTCCTCGGTCGACCGTGGAGCTTCACGATCGAGCGCGTAGTGACCGTGCTCGTGATCGCCTGTCCCCATGCGCTGGGTTTGGCCATCCCGCTGGTGACCGCCATCTCGACCACGATTGGCGCACGGAACGGCCTGCTCGTGCGCGATCGACGCGGCCTGGAAGAGGCCCGTTTGCTGAACACGGTCGTGTTCGACAAGACAGGCACGCTCACGCTCGGTTCGCACCGCGTCGTGAAGACCACTGCCGCCGATGGACTCACCGACGACGAGGTGCTTCGCGTGGCCGCGTCGGTCCAGCGCGACGCTGAACATCCGATCGCGCAGGCGCTGATGACCAGCGCCAAGGAACATGGCATCGACGTTCCGATGTCGCAGGACTTCGAGTCCATGCCGGGACGCGGCGTGCGCGCAGTCGTCGAGGAGCGCTCGCTTCACGTTGGCGGGCCGGGTCTGTTGAGAATGCTCGCGGTCGAACCGCCGGAGACGCTTCGGCGGGCTGCCGAATCAGCGGCAGCCGATGGTCAATCTGCAACCTACCTGGTGGAAGGCGACCGGGTGCTCGCCGTATTTGCGATCGCGGATGCCATCCGTCCCGAATCGTTCGACGCGGTCAAGCGGCTGCACGACGAAGGACTGGAGGTTGTCCTGCTGACGGGTGATTCCACGGCGGTCGCAAACGCGGTCGCGAAGGAACTCAACATCGACACCGTCTTCGCCGAGGTATTGCCCGAGGACAAGGTGGCAAAGATCGAGGAGCTGCAGGCCCAGGGCAAGCGCGTCGCGATGGTGGGTGACGGTGTCAATGACGCTCCGGCGCTGCTCACGTCCGACGTCGGCATCGCCATCGGCACAGGGACGGACGTCGCGGTCGAGGCCGGCGACGTCGTACTCGTGCGCAGCGACCCGCGCGACGTGCCAGCGATCATCGAATTGAGCAAGGCCACCTATCGCAAGATGATCCAGAACCTGTGGTGGGCCGCCGGCTACAACATCGTCGCCATCCCTCTCGCCGCTGGCGTTCTCGCCGCATGGGGGATCCTGCTGCAACCTGCGCTTGGGGCAGTGCTCATGTCGCTGAGCACCGTCGTTGTGGCAATCAATGCGCAGTTGTTGCGCCGGGCGGTGCGGTCCCCATGAACATGATTCGGGGACACCTGTGACCACGCGCCGGCTTCTTGCACTCAACGTTGGCTCGTCCACCCTCAAGGGCGCGTCCTATCTGTTCAACACTGAGGGACACGGCGCGCAGTCTCGTCTGCTCGAGCGCTCCCGGGCCGAAATTCCAGTCGGCGTGGATGCGCAGGAGCGCCTTGCCACCCTGCTCGAGGCATTGTCGGAGCCGTGGCCCAGCCCCGACGTGGTGGTGCACCGAATCGTACATGGCGGTGACCTGCACGACGCCCGCGAGCTCGACGAAACCGTGCTCGCGAAACTGGATGCATTGGTGCCGTTCGCACCCTTGCACCAGCCGGTAGCCCTCGCTTTCGCGCGTGCCGCGCGCATGCGTTGGCCGCACGCGCGCCAAGGCGTGGCCTTCGACACCGACTTCCACGCGTCGCTCGCGCCCTGGAGCCGGCGCTTGCCTGTCCCTGAAGCATGGGATGCGCTGGGCATCCGCCGCTACGGTTTCCATGGACTCGCCTTTGCCTCCGCGCTCCGCATAGTGGCCAGCCACGACGCTGGAATCCTGAAGGGCCGCGCTGTCTTCGCGCATCTGGGGGGTGGCTGCAGCGTCTGCGCCGTCGAGGGCGGCCGCAGCCGCGACACCACCATGGCGCTCACTCCGCTGGGTGGAATCCCGAGCCCTACCCGCTCCGGAGATCTCGATCCCGGCGCGTTGCTGTATCTGCTGAGGCATGAACGCCTGGATGCGCAGGCGCTTGAAAACGGCCTGTACCGCAGTGCAGGCCTTGCCGGAATCGCCGGCCATGGCGACATGCGCGTGTTGCTGACGGATCCCGGCCCGCAGGCCCAGCTTGCCGTGGAGCTCTTTGCAGTCCGGATTGCGCAGTCCATCGCGGCCATGGCCACGGCAATTGGCGGTCTCGACCATGTCGTCTTTTCCGGCGGCATCGGCCATCGCGCGCCGGTTTTGCGGGCTCGCATCGTCGCGCGACTGGCCTGGCTCGGCCTGGCGCTGGCACCTGACGTCAACGATGCTGGAGCCACGCGGATCGACCGCGGGGGCGGGCCGAGCATATGGAACGTCGCGATCGATGAGGAGCGCGAACTGGCTGAATCGGCACTCGCCTGGCTGTAGCCACGACACGCCCCAAGGGTCGGCTCCGGTGGGGAATCACTCCTCGATCCGTGACGACGTGAGCACCGCTGCGAATCCACCACCGGGGGTGCGCATGTTCGTGGTCTGGCCCTGGTACAGCCTGGCCGCGAACAACAGGACACCCGCCTCGGACGCGAAGCAGCGCACATCCGCCTTGAGGGACTGGCCCCCATGCACGATCCGCATGCTCGGTGGCGCGAAGGCCTGTGCGATGTAGGTCGCCGACGCCATAGACGCCCAAGTCCGCCGGGTCAACTTGTCGCCCCGATAACTCCCACGGCTGCCAAACCCTGCTGCAGGCTTGAAGAAATATCCGTTGCGCACTGCCCACAACGCATCCCGGTTCGCGGGCACGAGTTCGACCGTGGGCGGGATCACCTGGCCCAGCAGTGCCGTCGAACCCGCATCGACCCCGAACCCGCCGAGCAGAGCCGGGTCCCCGAGCACCGCAAGGTTGCGCTTGTCGGCAAACAGCGCGTGTGCTCGGGGATGCGGCATCAGCGCGACGTCCCCTGCCAGGTAAGCCTCACGAATGTCTGCATGCGAGGCATCCTCGAGCGCGAAATCGGTCAACCGGTTGTAGACAGTGTCGATTCGACCGTGGGCATCCTCAAGCCCGTCCGAACCAAACGACAAATCCTCGGGAGCGCTGATCACGCAGTCCACGCCATGGTCCCGAAACGCGTTCGCGTACAGCACAAACTCGGGGTAAAGGAACTGCGCTCGCGGAGTGCTGTCCACGATGGCCAGGCGCGACGGCGTGCGCCCGGATTGCTGCCGAGCATCCTCCATCCAGGCCGTGACGGCCGCATCACGCGCTTGGGCCGCGTTGGTCCAGGTGGCCCATGCTGGCGGCGCGCAAGACCGCACGGCATCGAGCAACAAGGCATTGAGGAGCAGACCGCCTGGATTGGTGTTGACCTCGATCAGCCGCGGGCCATCGACCGTCAGGTGAAAGTCCAGACCCAGGACGCCCCCCGCCGAACCCGGATCATGGGTTGCAATGTCAGGGGCCCATTGCAGGACCCGTTGGCTATATCCCGGGTTTCCTGCGACGTCGAAGACCGCCGCCGCGACTCGTCCCATGGCCTCCAACGCGGGCCGATCAACGAACAAGGCATAGGGTGAAAATAAGTGCGCGTGTACGGCGGGATCAGTCGTGAACTCCGGAAAGGCACCCCGGATCGACTCGTGCAGACGGAGGATGTCGACCACTTCGCATGCACACCGCTGGTTGAGCGGCGCGCTTTCCAGGGTGGCACAGTCGATCTCGCAGCCTGTCTGTCCAACTATTATCGGAGTCCGCGGTTCAACCACAACAGGGATTGTTCTGTTGGATCGGTGGACATGGCACTGTTCCGAACGAGCAGAACACACAGCAGTCGCCTTGATGCGGACGCAAAACCGCTCCACAGCCCGTGCACTCATAGAAGAATTGACACGCTGTGATGGGCATTGTCTCGGTCGCCCGATGGCCGCACTCCGGGCAGGTCAAGATGCTTTCCAGCTTGACGTCACTCACCGCCAGTCCGCACCTTGGCCGGGAAGCCTGCTTCCGTGACTGCACGCGCGATTCCGGCTGCATCCGTCTGGCTCGATTCGAACGTCACCGTGACTGTTTCAGCCCGGGTGTCCACCTTCACATCGGCCACGCCCGGCACCTTCTCCAGCGCCTTCCTGATGGTGATGCCGCAGGCGGGACAGGTCATGTTCTCAGCATCGAGCATCACTACGGTTGCGGGCGTCGCAAGAGCGGCACCGACCGACAGAGCAGCCACCAGGGCCAGTATCCACTTGTGCATCGCGCCTCCTACAGAATCCAGACGATGTAATAGGGAAACAGCAGCAACAGGACGATGAGGGCTGTCGCCAACCAGAGCCAACGTCGCCTGCGTCGCAGAGCGTCCGGGGCGATGCAACTGCCATCCACACCGCACCGTGCCGCCGGTCGATACAGCATCCAAAACGCCACGGCCAAGGACAGTACGGCGGCGGCGCTGAACCAGGGCCTCAAGGGATCGAGAGCTGTCAGGGTGCCGATCCAGGCGCCACTGATGCCCAGCAGGACCAGCACCAGCGGCACGACGCAGCAGACCGATGCGCCAATGGCGGCGATGCTCGCGCCAACGATGGCTGGAACAGACGATTTGGCCGGGGTTGTTTGCATCAGAGCATACTAGCCTCTGTACCTAGGTACGGAGTCAAGCCGTGCGTCCGAACACGTTTACGATCAGCCGGCTGGCGGCGGCGGCCGATGTGCACGTCGAAACCGTGCGCTACTACCAGCGGCGTAGGCTGCTGCGTCAACCCGAGCGACCCATAGGAGGCGTGCGTCGTTACGACGAAAACGATGTCAATCGGCTTCAGTTCATCCGGCGCGCTCAGATGATGGGATTCAGCCTCGACGAGATCGCTGGCCTGCTAGAGATCACAGGCGAAGGTTCTTGCGAGCAGACCCGTCAGCTGACCGAGCGAAAGCTCGTCGATGTCCGTCTACGAATCCGCGAGCTGCGACAGCTGGAGAGGGATCTCGAACAGAAAATAGCGCGGTGCGCCCAAGTGCCGGCGGGAGAGTGCTGCCCAACCCTCGATTTTCTGGAGCGGCCAATAAAGCCAGCTGCGACAGGCAGTTAGCTCACTTTCGGCCCGTTTTTACACGAATCCCTGCCGACCCTCGGCCAGTGCGAGCAGCGGCTTCGGGGCGGCCAACCGCTCGCCGACGACGAGGCCGCATACCTCTTCAATCTGCTCCAAGAGTGTGAGGCCGGAGCGGAAGGCGAAGATGAGGACACGAAATCGAAGTGCCGTTCCGCGGCGGCCGGTACGCTCGTCGCATTGGGAAGCGCTTGGCTCGCCCAGAACCCCGAAGCGCAGAAGCGCGCGCTCGAAGTGGTACGTGCCGGTGTGGCTGCGATTGCGTCCACAGGAGAGCAGATTCGCGGGCGGCTCATGGGGAGCCTCCGCGACGAGCTGAAGTTCGTCGCCTACGCGGTCATGCACCTGTGGATCGCCGATGGAGATGGTATTCAGGAATGGGAGGCCGGCGTCCTGCGCCTTCTGACAAGTGGCGACACGCGAGCGGCCGCCGTTGTGGCCGATGTCTCCTACGCGAATCGAGAGCAGCTTGACACCGCGTGGTGGCGGCTTCTCCGCGCCGGGCTGTTCTGGTCGGGCCTCATCCTGCTCGCCCCACACCAGGGCGATGGCGACGTCGCGGAGCGCGTCTGGAAGGTGTGGCTCGCGCGGCTGCGGCGCTTTCCGCTACGTACGCCTAACGCGACGCCGGATGACCTCGACTTCAAGCGTGTGGCCGCGGGCCAAGCACGGTTGGATTTCCAGCGTCGGATGCGTCTCTATAGTGCAGGCGACCAGACTTGGCGCGGAAAGCCGGAGCGCGAACGGGGCGGTTTGCTAGACGGTCACTTCCTCGAAGTCCTGTTTAACTGGCTCATCGATGGCGTTGGCACTGGCGACCGCGAACTCGACACACGCTTGGCGCTGCGCATCTGGGACTACGACGCCACTCGCGCCAAAGCGCGCGAAAAGAAGGAAGACGGCGAGTACGACTTGCCGAGCCAGAAACTTGGCTACAATATCCTCCTGAAGCTCGGAGTCCTGTCGATCGCGGCGCCCGAAGGGGAAGCGCGCGCGATATGGGAGCCTGTTCTCTCACACGGCCCGGCCGCGCACTACGCGCTGCAACACTTCATTCACGGTTTGTTTCTACGTCTCGGGAAAGGTGACGACCCGGTGGCATTCGAACGCGTCTGGCGTGCAACTGCGGAGTACAGCCTTGCCGGCGATTGGTCTCAGCCCGGCCTCTGGTTCTACGGCGAGCGCTTAATTTGCGACTTACTCGGCTTCGGCAATGAGGATGCGTTGTCCAGGCTGAACCCGGGCGCGGCTCTGCGGATGAAAGATATCTACGAGCGCTGGGCCGCCACGCACTTGGGTCACCACGAAGAATGCGTCACGCGCTTCTGCCACTTCCTGACGACGAACTTCGGAGCCCCGATTCGCCTTGACGGACTTCGCTGGCTCGCCACCATGCAACGCGAGCCTTCCGGTCGCTGGTACCGCGAGGATACGGGCAACGCGTTGGTGGAGCTGGTGGCGGCGGCGTTGAGCTCCGACACGCAAGCCCTGTCCCAAGACGCTCAGGCGCGGCAGGCACTTGTCGAGATAGCCGCCGCCCTTGCAGCCAAGAACATCCCAACCGCCCTTGCGCTCCAAGAACGCATAAGAAGACAGCTATAGATGTAGATAGCGTCTCCATGAGGCGCAGCAACCGGGCATGCTCTTGGGGTAGCCCTCCCCAGAAAGCGACCGGAAAACCCCGTCTCCGGATTGCGAGCCCCCCAAGAACGACAGATCAGATACCTCGTGAGCCTGCGTGACATGCGTCCGCGTTCTGGCCCCCAGCCAAGATAAATCCATAATTCCCACACTACCAATCTTCTTTCTCGTCCTCGGCGGCAACAGGCTCGAGATCGACCAACAGTGCGAACCATTCGCCTTCCAGCAGCGCCCAGTAGTGCCGGACGCTGATGAAAATCTCATCCGGTCGCATTGGCGTTAGCGAAAATGTGCCCAGGCCGGCGACATGGCCGTCGTTCCCCTACCCCGATCCGACTCGCACCTCACAACGTGCGTGGCCCGAGGAAACGGGATCGACAGCTACTCGCGCCATGGCCAAACCATGTCGTCCGTATGCCGCCGCAAGAAGGTTCGCTGCAGGGATAGGCTGGACTTGTCGGCGCCGTGCTCCAAGCGAGGCCGATTCACTGCCCAATGCCGGTGCTTTCGTGCCCGCTGCGCTTCATCCAGCGTGGCTGCTTCCGCTTCCTGCCGCATCCAACACGCGGCGCGCCGATCAGCGCATTGTTCGAACAAGACCCAGGCAGCGAAGGCTTCTTCCGGGTCGTCGCGTTGCCAGTACTCGCGCCACCAATGGCGGGCGCAGGCTTCCATGTATCGTAAACGCGCCGCGCCCCGCCGAATCTCCTCGGCCCAGGAGTTCGACTGGCCCTCTGGCCATGCGTCGACCACCGGCAGCACGTTCCCAACTAGGAAGCCGCGCAGGAGCTCGGCACGCTGCTGTCGCCAGGGCACCTGCGATGCCAAATCGCGCACGATCACCGTCTCTAGCCATGCGTTGCAGCCGTTAAGTTGTGCCGCGAGTGCCAGTTCATATAGCTGCGCGTCAGTGTGCGTGCGCTCCAGTTCGAGCAACCCATCGCGTGCGGCGATGACCTCGGACGAGTCCGGCACCCGGAACAGCATATGCCAAAGCTCCGGCAGCTTCGCGGCGCCCATCACACGGGTAAGCATGGCGCTGCCCAGGGCGCGCCACACGCTCACGCCAAGAGCCGGCCGCTCGACGAGCAGCGCTTCAGCGATCGCCAGGAAAAGCCCCTCGGCCAACTGCACGCGCCGCACGAACTCCACGCTCAAAGTTTCGTGACCGTCGATCCAACGCGTGAGCAGTTCGGGCCCGTGCTGAAGGATGGCTTGCCCGTCCTCGCGCGTGACGAACTCCAGATACAAGCTGGCGCCTTCCTTGCGTGCCTTGGCGATCCGCACGCATGCCGTTTCGACCGCACGCTTGTGCGCTTCCTGCTGCGCCTTTTCATCGAACGCGTGCTGGAGGGCCTCGGCCGAGTTCGGGTTCTCGGGGGGCATCGGGCGAGCGGAGTACCACGGCGGTCGGTTCGACGCGTCCGTTCGCTCGACGAATATCTGTGCGCCAGGGTCGGGCGCCTCTCGCGGACCGCCGGCGAGGATGGCATCCAGCCGCTCCAAGGCAACGCGCGCTTCCGAGGCGTCGTTCCCGCGCATTCGCACGGCCTCCAACAAGCGCCACGGCGCCAGGCGCCCGGCGATCTGCTCGAACGGCTGGCCGCGACTGGCCTCGATAAGCGCGCCCGACGCGGCATGTGTCGCGAACGTGTCTGCGTCCGGGGTAAAGTGCCAGCCCGCCTGGTCCAGGTGCGTACCCAAGCGACGGGGATCCGAGGCAGCCATCGCCATGAATGCCAGACGCACGTCGATCTCGTCTGTCGAGCTCGACTTCTCCACCAGCCAGCCCCAGGCCGTATCGCTCAACGCCGGCGGCTCGGTGATTAGCAGCACCAAGACCTGCTGCTGTTGCTTGGGTGAGCCGAATCGATATCGCTCGATCAATTTGTCGACTTGGGTGCTGCTCATCGGGCGTAGGTCATCACTGATCGTGGTCAAAATGCCCGGAAGGTCGGCCTCCACAACCAGCAAGGCCTGCGCCAAGGCGTCGAGATCTGTCAGTTCAGTGAGCAGCAGTTGCGTCGCAGCATGGGTCTCCTCACCTTCGCGAGGGTCGCGCTCGACCGTTCGCAACGTGCGAGCCGCCTTGACCTGCTCGGGTCCGTGCAGGAGGAGCGCATCGTTCTGGTGCCATGCGTGTGCGGCGCGTGCCTCTATAGTGGTCGGCGCCCGGGACGCCAGCTTTCTATGCAGGTCCGCAAGCACCTCCGGCGCGCAGCGCGCCAGCACCGCCTGCAGTTCGTCGAAGCTGTGGTCTTCGCTGGTGGCGTAACGGCCGGTGCGCATCTTGTCCAGCGGAAAGTCGCGAACCGAGTCAGCGACGGCCTGGCAAAAGGCGGCTGGCGCCTCGAAACTCGGGTCGAACCACAAGTCATCGCACTTCTTTAGTCGAACGTGCAGCGGCAGGGTTTCGTCGACCAGCACCGCCTGCACATGTCGGCGCTCCAGCCGGAAGAAGCTGCGGCCTGGATCGGCCAAGTAGTGCTCTTCGTAGGTGAACGGCCGGCCCATGACCACGTTCAGTGCCGCCGCTGCCTCGTTGTCGCCTTCGCGGCCCGAAACGTACAGCAGCAGCTCGGCCACCCGCCGCGCCAGTTGCGGATGTAAACCAGCTTCGGGCACACGGGCGGCCATGTCCGCCGCGGCGGCCCGCACGCTAGCGGCGACGGGATCGGGATCGACCGGATTGAACAGGTACACCCAGCGCAGCTGATCCCAAGCCCGGTGGCTGGAGGAGCCAACGGCCGCAGCGATGGCGGCCAGGCGCAGCGCAGGCAACGCTTCGATCAGCGCATAGCCTTCCACCAGAGCTGGCACGTGGTCCGTCCACTGGCCGTCGTCGCGATCGACCAGCACCATCTGTTCGCCCAGTAGCGTGCGCGGACCCGAGGCATCGACGCCGATGCGCTCGATCCAACGCTTGTGCCGATGCGCCTCCGCCTCTGGCTCCGGCTCCGACTTGGTTCGCAGCTCCAGATCGCGCGAGATGCGGCGCAGCCACTCGGCGGCGCGGGCGAAGATACGCGCACGCACTGTTGTGTTGCTGCGCTCAATACCGCGCAACGCCTCGACTGCGGTGTGCCGGCTGGCCGCATGGTTGTAGCGATGCGACAACTCGATGGCATCGAGCAAGGCGTCGGGCATTTCGGCCGCGAGCGCTTGCACCTCGACCTGGTGATTCTCGGCCAGGTTTTGCGTTTGCAGCCACGCCGCCGCGAGGACTCCGAGCAGGGGCCGGGGAGGACCCGATTCGAGGGCAATGGACACGGCGGCGCGCAGGATTTCCGGGCGCTGATCCATGCCACTGATGGGATCGAGCCATTGCTCGAGCGCGGACTCTAGCGCCTCGCGCGTGGCGTTGGGATCGGCGGACAGTAACTGCACGGCGGTGGCACCCAAGGCGTGGTTCACCAGCGACGGGGTTAATTGAAGCGTGCCATCCTCCAGCCGGGTGAAAAAGGTGGAATCAGCGAGCTCGCTCAGGCGTTGGTAAACCTCTCCCGGCTCTAGGTCTGAGCGCGCGGCGGACTCACTCAGCGCTCTGAGCGAATAGGAGCGGATTCCGTCTTGGATGCCCCCGGCCGCCGTACGCAGCCACTCGGCCCATTCCTGCGCGGAGAACGCTTTGTTGGTCGACGCACCGGCGACATCGCGCCCGTACTCCCACAACAGTCGATGCAAAGTCACCGCGCCAGCGTCGACGAGCCGTTCACGGAAGCGGATCACTAAGTCGAACAGCCGGGGTATGCGCGCCGTCGTGTACAGGTCCAGGTGCAAGTCCTCGCGGCGCAAGCCGTTCAACGCGAGCATCTGGTCGAACTCGCCGTTGGGCTTGAGGTCGTAGCCCTCGACCTCGATAGGCACGGCACGATCCACTAGCGACGCCAGACGCCGTAGCTTGACCTCGAAATGCAGCGTGCGCGTGGTCGTGATCGTGCGCACCCGTCCAACGAATTCCGCGCCCTGCAAGACCTTGAGCAGGCCTTCCCAGTTGGCCTGCGGTTGCTGGCTCATGCCGTCGAGCACGACCAGCAGCAACGGCCCCTCGGTCGGTGGACGCAGTAGCATGCGTTCCAGGCGAGCGCGCCAATGTGCCGCATCGCGCACCTGCATCACTTCGAGCAAGCGCTCGGCCAGGAAGGACTTGACCTCATATGTCGAACCCAGATCTCGCCCACCCACCGCGGAGGCCGGGACGAGCAACGTGATCGGAAACTGGTCGGCGCGTTCAATCAACCAATCGGTGACCGCCCAGGTCTTGCCCACGCCGAACAGGCCGGTCACGCAGGCCGGCGAGGCGGTTCCGGCCTGCGTGACCCACCATTCGTCAAGCTGGCGCAGCACGTGGGCCCGGTGGATGTGCCGCTTGGCGCCCCCAGACACTACCTGGCCGAAGTGCGATTGCGATTGCCGGGGATTGGTCCAGATCGAGCGCAACCGTTTGATCGACTGGCGGCGAACGATGGCCGTGCCTATATGCCATGCGGCCAGGTCGCGGAGTAGGCGCTCGATCGCCGCGGCCATGGAGGCCCGCAGCCGGGCTGCGACCGCACCGGCTGCCGGATTGAGCAACTTCGACACAAGCGCGGGATTGGATGCCAGCAGCGCGGCCAGGGATGGCTCGTCGTGCGACTTCCAATCGATAATCAGGACGGCAATTCCGCACCCGTTGCCGTGCTTATAAAGCTGGCGCTCGAGTTGTTCGTCAACCTCGCGCGTCGCGGCCAGGATCCAGGCCTCCAGCGCCGGATCCGCGTCGATCGCTTGATCGATCTCGCCCAGCAGGAGGCGGTCATTGAGCGACGTATCATCCCTGTAGCGCTTGCATTCGATGCGCAGGAACCGTTCCTGGCGTCCGGCGGTTCCGGCATCCGCGCCGTGCTGGAAGCCCGACTTGGCCACCGCGACCGAGACCCCGATCAGTTCGCCAATTAGCGCGGCAGTTAGGTGCTCCAGCCGCGTTGGCGGATCGACAGCCTGCACCAGCGCCTTGAGCTGTTCGAGATCTGCGGTATGCGCTGCTGTCATTCCGTTCCCCTCAAAGACGGCGCGCCTCCCCGGTGCGGCATCGCCACGAAATTGGGTGTTCACGGACCCGGGGCTCAATTGTGAGGCACGAGCGTCTTATCTAACGAGATTTGGGGCTTCCTATAGTGCTCGGAAGGCTCGGGTGGGTGGTTAATTACGTGCCCCGCCCCGTCGGCCATCATAGAGCTCATTCATTAGCCTTCATGGGCAAGCCGCAGCGGTCAACCGGCCGGTTGACGCTGTTCGGATTCTAGGTTTGTTGACCACTGATAAGGGCGCTAGTGCTGATGATGAAGCTCATCTGCTGTCGCAGGCAGGGCTGCCCTACCCCTGATAAATCTCCCTAATCCCCTGCCCCGCCGATTCCTGCTTCCGGGCAGAAGCAGGCATCAAGAGATTAGGACTCAGAGCCGCCTTCTCCCAGACAGATCAGCCAGCTGGCCTAGCGAACAGCTAGGCCAGCTCCATCACGCTTTATTTCATCCGTACCACGCCCTGGAAGCGCGCGAATTGGGCCACCCTCGACTTGGGCAGGCGGCTCTCCGCCACTTTGGTATGCGTTACGAGCAGTTTCGCATCGAACCCACTGATTATCTTGACCTAATCTGCATGACAACAATTAGGAAATCCGACACCAGCCCCAGAGCTCCAAACGCACCGTCGATGCTACCTCACGCATCGATTCTCCCATTTGAGTTCGACCTCCATCTCCAGACGTTGTCCCGGCTCCAGTCGGTTCGGCGCCAACGTAAAACCATCAGGCGGGCCCGTCTGCGGCTCGACACAGGTCGCGTGCGGTGCGCCGTCATAGATCACCCAATGATCGGCATCGGCCCGAATCCGTAGCTGCTGGCCAGCAGATGCGAGCAGCACGTCCGCCTGGTTGATGAAACAGTCATCCCACGGCCCGGGCGCCGGGCTCACGCACGGCAAGGTGGCAATGCCCTCGTGATCCCGTGGATACATCGTGCCGGGGGCAAACTGCAGGCGATCCGGCTTGCGAAACCACGGATGCCAGCCAATCACGGCGGGCATTGCCTGATGGCCGGCCTCAACGGAAAGGTGGAGATGCAGGCGATCCGGCTGCAGGTGAAGGGTCTGGGTTGCCCTGCCTCCGAATGGCCAATAGTCATCCTCGGGCAGTGCCAACGACAGCCTGGCGGTGTCCGCGTCGAGGCTGTCGATGTGCCACGGCCGGGTAAAACCGACGCCATGAATCGCGTGGGCATCGAAGTTCGCGGGCAGCGAACGGCGCCTGCCGTCAAAGGTGAAGCTCCCATGCCGGATGCGCCCCGCCCACGGAACCATCGGATAGCACCCCCAGGCGATGGCTGGCGTCCCCGCCCCACCCGCTTGCTCGCCCACCAGCCATGCCACACCGTCGTAGCGTAGCTGGGCAATGCGTCCGCCGGCGTCCGGGGCAAGCACGACCTCCAGCAGGCCTGACCGCAACCCGTGCAGCCGGCCAGCCGGCAGCGGGGCCCGCGCGTCGTCCTTCGGCGAGGGCGTATCAGGCGCCATAGGGATCGAGGGTCCGGATGCTGCCGTCTGCCTCGATGTGCAGCGGCGCGGCCTTGATTGAGCGCAGGTGGGTCACGCCGCCGGACAAGAGCGCGTCGTGGTAGAAGAGATACCACTGCCCCTCGAAGGCGCAGATGGAGTGGTGCGTGGTCCAGCCGACCACGGGGGTGAGGATCACGCCGCGATAGGTGAACGGTCCATACGGGCTGTCGCCGACGGCGTAGCACAGCAGGTGCGTATCGCCTGTGGAGTACGAGAGGTAATACCGGCCCTGGTACTTGTGCATCCACGCGCCCTCGAAGAAGCGACGCGCGTGGTCATCGGCGCGCAGGGGCTGCCCGTGCTCGTCCAGAACGATCACTTCCCGCGTGGGCTCCGCGAGCCGCGTCATGCCCACGTCCAGCCGGCCAACCCGCGGGCCCAGCGCTGCCGCACCGCCGGTGGGCTCCTCGTGCGACGCGTCGTGGCAGTTGTCGCGGTACTTCTGCAGTTGCCCGCCCCAGATGCCGCCGAAGTAGAGATAGTGCGCACCGTCGTCGTCCTCAAACACCGCCGGGTCGATCGAGTAGGTGCCCGCCATCGGCTCGGGTTCGGCTTTGAAAGGCCCCTCCGGACGATCAGCTACCGCGACGCCGATGCGGAACGTCCCCTGCCCGTCCTTGGCCGGGAAGTACAGGTAGTAGCGGCCGTCGCGTGTGGCCGCGTCCGGTGCCCACATCTGTTTTGCGGCCCAAGGCACGTCACGCAGATGCAGTGCCATGCCGCAGTCGGTTGCCTCGCCCTCGGGCGTGTCCATGCGGAATACGTGATAGTCCTCCATACCGAAGTGACCGCCCTCATCGTCGAACGGGGCGCCGCCGTCGATGTCGTGTGACGGGTAGATGTACAGGCGCCCGCCGAACACATGCGCCGACGGGTCGGCCGTGTAAATGTGAGTCACCAGTGGCTTGGAGATCGCATGTGCCGCCAGATGGTCAAGGGTCGTTCCTTGGCGGCGCTGCAGCAGCTCCTGCTCGATGCGGGTCTCCATGCGTTTGTCGATCCTGTAAAGAAACAGCAGCGCAACCGCCACCAGGAACGGCAGGGAACAGTACACGCTCACGGTCAGGCGGATGCCATCCACCACGGCCTGAGGCTGCTGTTCGACGCCGGCCCTGTAACCGTGGTGCGCGAGGATGCCGGCGACCAGCGCGCCGCCGATGCTCAGCCCTATCTTCAGTCCGCACAGCATTGCGGAGAAGATGATCGCGGTGGCGCGGCGATGGTTCTTCCATTCGGAGTAGTCCGCGACGTCGGCGATCATCGCCCACAGCAACGGGATGGTGATGCCGTAGCAGAAGCCGTGCAGCATGAAGGCGCCGAAGGCCACGGCCACGGCGGTAGGCGGGAAGAAGTAGAACGCCAGCAGGAACACGGTGGATACCAGCAATGCACCGCCAAAGACATCGCGTTTGCCGAAGCGGTCGGCCAGGCGACGGGAGATGCCGATCCCGAGGATCATGCAGAGGATGCCGCAGGCGTTGAACAGACTGAACGCCGACGTCGCCGGGTCCGTGGGCCAGGTGAAACCGGACAGACCCCATCCGTTGAGTACCGCATTCAGTCCTGCAATGAAGCGGTTGAAGCCGGAGCTGTCGAGGAAGCCCGCCAGGGCGCTCTCGCTCATGTAGTACTGGAAGTAATAGACGTAGGTGCCGCCCTTCAGGGCCAGGTTGATGAAGACCAGCACCGTGAGGGCCAGCATCACTTTCCACGGCCGGTTCCGCACCAGGTCGGCCAGATCCTGCAGCACGCCACCGGTCTGCTCCTTGGCCGGCACGATCCGCTCGCGCGTGGTGGCAAAGGTGATCAGGAAGAAAAGCGTTCCCACCACGGCGAACACGGTCATCACCCGTTCGAAGCCGAGCACGCGGTCGCCCTCGCCAAGGATCAGCACCAGCGGCAGCAGCAGGACCTGGATGATGAACTGCGCGATCATCACCGCCACGAAGCGGTAGGCCGACAGGCTGTTGCGCTGGGCCATGCTGCCGGTCAGCACCCCGCTGAGCGCGGAGTACGGCAGGTTGTTGGCGGCGTACACGAGCATCAGCAGCCCGTAGGTCACCACGGCGTAGATGACCTTGGCGCGCTCACCCAGTTCGGGCGTACTGAAGGCAAGCAGCGACAGCGCGCCGAACGGGATCGCTGTCCACAGGATCCACGGCCGGAACTTTCCCCAGCGACTGACCGTGCGGTCGGCGGCAATGCCGATCAGCGGTGTGAACACGAAGGCGCCCATCAGGCCGATCACGAAAATGATCGTGGCCGCGGTGGCGGGCGGCAGCCGGTATACATCGGTATAGAAGAACGCCAGGTAGGTGATCAGGGTCTGGAAGATCAGGTTGGCAGCGAGGTCGCCAAGGCTGTAGCCCAGCTTTTCCAGGATCGACAGCGTGTGGCTGGAGGGCTCCGCGCGGCGAGGTTCAGTCACGGGCCGCCTCCACGGTGAACCCGGCCTGCACCCGGGTATCGGCGCTCGAACCGCCAATCCGCACCTCGTACGCCCCGGGCGTCACGACGTATGCACCGCGCGCGTCGTCGTAGTGGCGCAGCGCCTGGGGCGCATCCAGGACGAACGCCACGGTCCGCCGTTCGCCGGGGGCCAGATGGATCCGCTGGAAGCCGCGCAGTGCCTGCTGCGCCTCTCCCGGAGCGGCCTGCAGCCGCCGCACGTACAGTTGGACCACCTCATCGCCTGCGCGCTTGCCGATGTTGGCCACCTCCACCTGCACATTGAGCGTCCCGTCTGCGGCGATCCGTGACGTGTCGAGGCGGGGCGTGCCGTAGCCGAACCGGGTGTAGGACAGCCCGTGACCGAACGGATACAGTGGTGTGCCGCGGAAATAGCGGTATGTGCGGCCTTCCATTGTGTAGTCGTCAAACGCGGGCATCGTCTGGTCCGCCGTATAGAACGTCACCGGCAGCCGGCCAGCGGGATTGACGTCGCCGAACAGCGCGTCACCCACGGCCGTGCCACCGCGTTGCCCTGGATACCAGGCCATCAGAATCGCGGACAGGTTTTCCTGGGCCCACTCGACGGCCAGCGCCGATCCGCCGGTCAGCACCACCACCACCGGCTTGCCGGTGGCGTGCAACGCTTCCAGCAGCGCACGCTGGGTGGCGGGCAGGCGCAGGTCGGTGCGGTCGCCGCCGGCGAAGCCCGGGTAGTTGACCGTCATCTCTTCGCCCTCGACATCGCCGGTCAGTCCGCCGACGAACACCACCACATCCGCGCTCCGGGCGGCCTCCAGTGCCTCCTCGAACGGCGGCTTCGCGCCGGGCATGCGCCAGCCCAGCCGCACGGCTGCGTCGCGCTCGGCGTCGAAGTACTCAAGGGTCACGTCGTAGGCCTTGCCGGCCTGCAGGTCCAGCTCCACGCCATCGCCATGCAGGCGATCACGTTGCTTCCAGTGGTCCAGCACGCGCCTGCCGTCCACGTAGAGGCGGAAGCCGTCGTCGGCGGCGGCCTCAATGCGGTAGCGACCCGACACCGGTGGCAGCAGCTGTCCACTCCAGCGGATGCTGAAGCCATCGTTCGGAATGCCCTGCCCCGGCGCTGCTTCACCGCGGGCCAGCAGGTTGTCGGTGGGTGACCCCCGATCCCAGCGGAATCCGATCTGGGCATCGGTGCGGACCAGCGCCGGTGTTCCGGACAGGTCGGCGGTGCGGAAGTACTCACCGCGCAGGCCGCGTTCCGGTGAACTGGCCGAGGGCCGCAGGTACGCGGCCTCGATCAGCGGGGTCGCAGCGGGATCGTCGCGCCCTTCGACCAGGTCCACGCCACGCGCATAGCGCACCTCGACGCCTTTCGCCGCGTCACGTATCCCCTGCAGGATGGTCACCGGTGCGGCGGGGGTACCAAAGTAGTTGCCGAGCAGCGCCATCGTGTCATCGGCGGTCGGGCCGACCACGGCAATCCGTTTCAGGGTCCGTGGCAGCGGCAGCACGCCATCGTTCTTCAGCAGCACCAGCGACTCCTGTGCGGCCTTCAAGGCCAGCGCATCGTGCGCGGGGGCCTGGTTCACCGACGCGGGGATGCGTGCCCACCTCACGCGCTCCGGCGGGTCGAACATGCCCAGCCGCATCCGGGCGGTGAACAGACGCGTCACCGCTTCGTCGATCTCTGCCTGGCCGATCAGGCCCTGGCGCACCGCGGCCGGCAGTGTGGCGTATTCCTGGCCACACTCCAGCTCGGTACCGTTCTTCACTGCCAGTGCGGCGGCGGCCTCGCGGGTGGGAACGATGTGGTGATGCTTCCAGATATCGACGATGGCCCAGCAGTCCGACACGACGTAGCCCTTGAAGCCCCAGTCGCGGCGCAGTACGTCGCGCAGCAGGAAGCGGCTGGCGCTGGCGGACTCGCCGTACACGCGGTTGTAGGCACCCATGACGGCATCCACCTGCCCTTCCTTCACCAGCGCCTCGAATGCCGGCAGGTAGGTGTCGTACAGGTCGCGCCGGGTGGGGCGCGCATCGAAGTGGTGACGGTCGGCCTCGGGGCCGCTGTGTACGGCGAGGTGCTTGGCCGTGGCGTCCAGCTTGCGGTACACCGGGTCGTCGCCCTGCAGACCCCGCACGAAGGCCACGCCCATGCGCGCGGTGAGGTATGGGTCCTCGCCGTAGGTTTCCTGGCCCCGCCCCCATCGCGGGTCGCGGAAGATGTTGATGTTCGGCGACCAGAAGGTCAGCCCCTGATAGCGCCCATGCGCGCCCTCCCGGAGAAACTGGTGGTGCTTGGCGCGCGCTTCGTCGCTGATGGTGGTCGCCACCTGCCCCATCAAGGGCACGTCGAACGTGGCGGCCAGGCCGATGGCCTGCGGAAACACGGTGGCCTGCCCTGCCCGTGCGACGCCGTGAAGGCCTTCGTTCCACCAGTCGTAGGCGGGCACGCCGAGACGTTCGATGGCGGGTGCTGCGTTCTGCATCTGCGCGGCCTTCTCCTCCAGGGTCATCTGCGCCACCAGCGCGGCGGCGCGGGCCTCAAAGCTGGCCGAGGGATCAAGCCACGCCGGGGGCGACGCGGCGTGCCCGACGGTGACCAGCCCGAGCGCGGCAGACAGCACCACGGTGCGGAAGACGGGGCCGCGAAGGCCACTGCAAAGGGAAAGCCTGCGCGTCATCATCTGCTCCTCAAGGCACGCTCGTCGCGTGCGAATGGTCCCAGCAGCGCGCCAACGAAGCCGCCTGCACGATCCGTACTCAATACCGTTCCGTCCACGTCAGCGGCGAGGGTCTGCCACCCCCGGCCATCGCCCGTGTCGAACGCGAACGCATAGTGCCCCTCGTTGCCGGCAACCTTCAGGCGCAGCGATGCGGTCGCGTCCAACGTCCGGCTGGCCAGCGTCCGCGGTACGCCGTTCCCGTCGCGCACTTCAAGGAAGACCGCCACGCGGTCTTCGCCAAGGCTGCGCACCCCGAGGAAGTACCAGTAGGCCTCGCTTTGGAAGGCGGCAAGGCCTGCCGCCACGCCTGCCGCCGGGTGCGTCATCTCGGTACTGGCCTCGAAGCGCAGATGCTGCTGACGGCGGCCGAGGAAGGCGGGATTGCGCAGCGTATCCAGATTCTCCGCCAGGGGATGCACGGCCAAGGCACCCGGGCGCGCGCGCAGGTCCGCCCACGGCTGCCTGGGGACGCGCACGCGCAACCAGCCGCGGCCAAGCGTGGGGGCATCGAAGTCGTCGCGGTCGATGAAGTTGCCGGTGGAGGGTGCCTGCCTGGCCTCGCCCTGCATCCATGACGGCGCTTTGACCGCATACGGGATGGTCTGGCCAGCCGGCAGGATCACGGGCCAGCCGTCACGCCATTGCACCGGCAGCAGGAAGGTCTCCCGTCCCGTGTTGTAGTGGCGTGTCTGGTAGTTGCGACTGGCAAGGAACACCGCCCACCACGCGCCGTCCGGACCTTCCACCAGATCGGCATGCCCGGCATTGGTGATCGGCCGTGGCCGGTCGTCGGGCAGATCGCGCTGGGTGAGAATCGGATTGCCCGCATACGGGGTGTACGGCCCCCAGACGTCGCGGCTGCGCAGGACCACCTGGGAATGCTGCGGCCCGGTACCTCCTTCGGCGTCGGAGAGGTAGTACCAGCCCTCGCGTTTGTAAAGGTGTGGTCCCTCGATCCAGATCGGGTTGCTGGCCGGGTCCACCCCGCCGTCGATCAGTACCCGGCGCGGCCCCACCGGCTCGAACGACGGCAGATCCAGCTGCTGCATCCAGATCGCACGATGGCCCTCGTAGCGCGGCGGGCCGGGCGGCAGGTCATTGTTGAGCAGGTAAACGCGGCCGTCTTCGTCGAAGAACAGCGATGGGTCGATGCCGCCGATGCCCGGCAGCCAGTGCGGGTTGGACCAGGGCCCGGCGGGATCGCGCGCGGTGGCGATGAAGTTGCCGCCGCTGTCGACCGCCGTGGTAACAACATAGAACACACCGTCGTGGTACGCGATGGCCGGGGCAAAAATGCCGCGCGACACACTCAGGCCATCGAAGTCCACCTGGGTCGGACGGTCGATCACGTTGCCGATCTGCGTCCAGTGCACGAGGTCAACGCTCTCGAACACCGGGATGCCCGGGAAATAGGTGAAGCTGGAATTGACCAGGTAGAACCGGCCCTTCGCGCCAACGATGCTCGGGTCGGCGTGGAATCCGGCCAAGATCGGGTTGCGGTAGTACCCGGCCGGCAGCGGTGCTTCAAAGGCCGCATCGCGGCCAACGTATTCGAACCACTCGAAGTACACCGGTGGCGCAGGCGCGGCCCGCAGTGGCGCCGCCGTCGTGGACATCAGCAGGAACAGTGTGGCCATCAGCAGACGCATCAGCGGTCCTCCGCGTTGGTGAGGGAAAGATCGAAGGGCCCTGCCGGGGCGCCACGGCTGTCGCGCAGCGTGCAGACCGGGCCGTCGGCCCAGCAGTAGCGGACGCGCGCGCTTGGCGCTGCCTGCGGACTGCGCAGGACCACCTCGCGCCCGTCCAGGACGGCGTCGGCATAGGTGCAGTGCCGCGCCTCGGCATCGCAGAGCTCGAAGCCGATGGGACCGTTCGCGCCGGTCGTGACCAGGGTGCCGGTGACGTCGTCAAACACGATCCGCACCGCGCCCTGCAGGCGCGAGGCCCTGCGTGCGGTGGGCCCGGACGGGTCGACGGTCCGGTCGCCGTAGACCACATGCCGCGCCAGCCTCGCCAGGCGACGGCCCAGCACCTGTTTGTTGGGCGGATGGATGTCGTAGGCGTCGCCAATATCGATGGCCAGCGCCAGCCCACTGTGCGGATCTTCCGCGGCGACCCGTCGCTGTGCCTCGCGGACCTGTGCCCATCCACTCTCCGCCGGCGCCACGGGCGGCGCGCCGTAACCGGCCAACTGCACCACCAGCAACGGCATCCGCGCGCCAAACCGGCTGCGCCAGTCCTCGCGCAGGCTGCGCAGCTTTGCCGCGTAGGCCGGGCCATCCGCTGTGTTGGATTCGCCCTGATACCACAGCATGCCGCGCATTCCGTAGTTGCCCAGCGGCGCGATCATGCCGTTGTAGAGCGTCGACAGGCCTGCGGCGGCCTGCCACGGTGCAGGGGGCGGCGCTGCTGCACCGGGTGCTGCGCGGTACTGCCAGGGCGCGTCCAGGACGATGCGCGTGCCATCGTCCAGGTGCACTGCGTGGGCATCCGCAGGGCCTGCCAGCCCCCCGTCGCCATAGGTGTCCAGCACGTTGATCACGACCCTGTTCGCGCCGACGTGCAACAGGCCCGCTGGCAGGGGATAGGAGCGCGCCTGCCCTGGGCCGTACTGGCTGCCCACCGCCACGCCGTTGACCCAGGTCATGTCGGTCTCGTCAACCGGCCCCAGCTCGAGTCGCGCGCCCTGCGCCGCCTGCGCGGCGGTCAGAGTCACCTGCGTGCGGTACCAGACCATGCCGTTGTAGTCCGACAGCGCCGGCACGCCCCACCGCTCCCACGCGCCCAGCGTGGACGGTGCGTCCTGCCAACCGGTGCCGCCCGCGTCAGGCTGCCAGGGCGCATCGCCGGCGATGGCACCTTCGCGCGTCGTCCACCACTGCTGCCAGTGCCGGCCCCATCGCCGGGTCGCCGCAGCGGGATCGCGCGCGTACAGCGCAAGCGCATCCAGCGCCGGGTCCATGCCGCCCTGCGTGCGGAGCGCAGTGCTGCTGGTCCATGCCTCGATGCGCGAGCCGCCCCACGCCGCCTGGATCAGGCCCATCGGCACGTTGACGGTCTGCTGCAGTTCCCGCGCGAAGTAGAAGCACGCCGCGGAAAATTCGCGCACCGTGTCCGGCGACGCAGGCTGCCACGCTGCGGGTGCCTGGACGTCGTGCTGTGGGGTGACAGCTGCCGCCTTCGGTACGGTGAACAGACGGATCGACGGATGCGTGGCGGCGGCGATCTCGCTGGCCGCATCGAGCGTGCGCCATACCGGAAGCTCCATGTTCGACTGCCCGGAACACAACCAGACGTCGCCCATCTGCACGTCACGCACGACCCGGGTCACCTGCCCTGCCCGCACGGACATCTCGTAAGGCCCGCCAGCGGCAGTGGGCGGCAGCGTTGCGTGCCAACGGCCGCCGGGATCGGCGCGCGTGGTGACGGTGCCCCCGGCGAGCGCCACGGACACGGCGGTGCCGGGCGCGGCGCGGCCCCAGACCGCGATCGGCTGGTCCCGCTGCAGCACGGCGTGGTCCTGGAAGAGCGGATGCAGCAACGCGGTTGCCGCATCCTGTGCCATTGACGGCGTGGCGCAGCACGCCAGCGTGGCCGCCACGATGCCGTTCCACCACGTTCCTGGGTTCATCGCCCATCTCCGGGTGCGGAGGGAAACTGCAGGGCCTGGTACCAGGCCAGCGGGTGTGGCGGCGCGGTTTCGCCGGCTGGCAACGGCCTGCCACTCACCGACTGGAAGTACGCCACGCTGGCGTCGCGCCACCACTGGGCCTCGCGCAACTGGATGCGCAGGAAGGCCGCGATCTGTTCGTGCCGTTGCGGGTCCACGCCGCGCGGCGGCGGAGCGGCGCCCCGCGCGTTGGTGTCGGGCGCACCAGGGCCCAGGGTTGCCCAGTGCGCCTGCATGGCCTGCACCTGGCGCACGCCCTGCGAATAGCGCCCGACCAGTTCATCCCACAACGGCCGCCCGGAGGCCATGCGGTGGTCCCACGGGACGTGGTGGAACCACAGCAGCAGCGGCTCCGGAACCTGCGCCAGGTCGCCATAGTGGGCGGCCACCTCTGGTGCGTATTGGCTTACGGCATTGCTCCCACGCGCGGTCCGGTCGAAGCCGATGCCATTGCGGTCGGCCCGGTGGTAGTACACCGAGGTCCAGTCCGCGCGCGGCCCGCCATCGACCCAGGGGCCGGGCCCGTAGTGGTGCCCGCGCGCCATCAGGTGGTGCAGGCCCAGGGGGGTCATGTAGTTCACTGCGGCCTCGCGCGAACCCATCATCATCTCGACGATGGGCTGCACCACGCCGGGATCCTGCGCGAAGGTCATGGTCGCCCAGTCCGCCGCGATGTCGCGGACCGATTGATGCGGGTTCCATGCCAGGCGGCCGAACGCGTACCAGTTGGCGGGGTCGAAATGCGAGCCACTCCAGGTACGGTCGTTGCCGATGTTGGCCACGCCCGCCATGCCGGTCAGCGACTGCGCCACGGTGTCACCCTGGCCGCGCATGCGAGGGTCGGACCGCAGTGCTTCCTGGTACAGCGGGCCGAGATACACCAGATGGGTGGCGAAGCCGAGGTACTCCTTGGTGATCTGGACTTCCATCATCAGCGGCGTGCGCGGCATGGCCCCAAACAGCGGGTGGAACGGCTCGCGCGGCTGGAAGTCGATGGGCCCGTTCTTGATCTGAAGAATCACATTCGGCAGGAACGCCCCGTCCAGGTCGGCAAATTCGGTATACGCCTGCGCGGCCCGGTCCGCAGGCACGTCATGGGCATAGACGAAGGCGCGCCACATGACCACGCCGCCGTGCGCCGCCAGCGCGCCGGCCAGCAGGTTGGCACCGTCGGCATGCGTTCGGCCGTAATCCTGCGGGCCGGGCTGACCTTCCGAATTGGCCTTGACCAGGAAGCCACCGAAATCCGGGATGCGCGCGTAGATCTCGCCGACTTTGTCGCGCCACCAGCGTTGTACGCCGGGATCGAGCGGATCGGCGGTGGGCAGTCCACCCAGTTCGACGGGGGCACTGAAGCGCGCGCTCAGGTACACGCGGATGCCGTACGGCCGGAACGTGTCGGCGAGCGCGGCTGCCTTGGCCAGATAATCCGGCGCCAGGCTCTGCGCGCTCGCGTTGACGTTGTTCAGCACCGTGCCGTTGATGCCGAGCGAGGCATTGGCGCGCGCGTA
Source organism: Stenotrophomonas sp. NPDC077421 (assembly GCF_049545505.1). Classification (NCBI taxonomy): domain Bacteria; kingdom Pseudomonadati; phylum Pseudomonadota; class Gammaproteobacteria; order Lysobacterales; family Lysobacteraceae; genus Stenotrophomonas; species Stenotrophomonas sp. NPDC077421. The sequence continues at coordinate 45,909 of NZ_JBMWDP010000006.1, forward strand.
GTCTGTGTAGCGTGGGTCGTGCCATTCCGGCAGCGTCTGCCAGTCCCACAGCGAGCGGCCTGCATAGCCGCGTTCGACATGGCCATCCAGATTGTCCCAGTGATTGAGCACGCGGAGCCGCAGCCGGGGCGACTCGCGCACCTCAATCACGTCCAGCGACGCGCCTGTCTGCAGCAGTCGCAGCAGGTGGAACACGCCGTACAGCACCCCGGTATCGTGGCGGGCCGCCACCACCAGCACGTCGCGTCCGTCCATCCGTGCATGCCGAAGCAGATAGCCTTCGTCACCCAGTGTGTCGATCTCGTGGCGGAGCGGCGCGATCAAGGCAGAGGAGTCCGGCGTACCCAGCACCAGGGTCGCGCCGCCGGCCGCCGCGCCCTGCATGGGTGGCGCGCTGCCAAGCAGGCCCGTCAGCCCGCGCGCCAGCTCATCGCGCGCGGCACGCTGGGCCGGCGTCTGATCAGGGGCGACCACCTGTGCCAGGTGCCTGCGGTAGTCCGCCGCGAGCGCAGGTTCAAGCGGCACATAGCGCATCCACAGGGCGTATCCATCCTCCGCGTGCGCGTTGCCCGCACAGGCGAATAACACCATCGCGGCACCCAGCATCCGATGACACCGCTTGACACCCGAGCACGCCCGCAGCGCGGACAGCAAACCTTGTAAGCTCGGGACGTGCGTTGGAGGCGTCAGCGTCACAGAGAAGAACGGGAGCGCGAATTGGAGAAGCCGAAGAAGTCGGTCCGCCGCAAAACCAGTGGCGTGACGATCGACGAGGTGGCGGCCCTGGCCGGGGTGTCGCCGATGACCGTGTCGCGGGCGATCAACCAGGGCAAGGTGCGCGATGCCACCCGCGAACGCGTGATGCGCGCGGTGCGCGAACTGGGTTATACGCCCAACCTGGCGGCCAGTTCGCTGGCGGCCGCACAGCACACGCGCATCGCGCTGATCTACACCAATCCCAGCGGTGCCTATCTGCGCGAGCTGCTGGTCGGCTTGCTGCGTGTCGCATCCAACGCTGCCATCCAGCTGGTTGTCGACTATTGGGACGATCTTGACCCCGCCGCCGAGCGCAAGGCCGCGCGGGCCCTGGCCGGCCGGGTGGATGGCGTCATCCTGCCGCCACCGCTGTGCGAATCGCAGCCTGCCGTCACCGAACTCGTCAAGGCGGGCATCCCCGTGGTCGCGATCGCACCGGGCCACCTCGGCAACCACATTTCCTGCGTGCGCATCGACGACCTCCAGGCTGGCAGGGACCTGGCCGAACACCTGATCCGGCAGGGTCACAGCCGCATCGGCTTCATCCGCGGCCGCAACGATCTCAGCGCGAGCGCGCGGCGCTACGACGGGTTCGTCACCGCCCTGCGCGAGGCCGGGCTGCAGGTCGAACCCGCCCTCGTCCAGCAGGGAGACTACACCTACCGTTCTGGGCTTGCCGCCGCCGAGAGGCTGCTCTCCCACCGCCGGCCCCCGACCGCGATCTTCGCCAGCAACGACGACATGGGCGCGGCAGCGATTTCTGTCGCACACAGACGCGGCCTGGAGGTCCCCCGCGATCTGTCGGTCGTGGGCTTCGATGACACCTCGGCCGCGACGACGGTCTGGCCGGAGCTCACCACCATTCACCAGCCGATCGCATCGATGGCCGATGCGGCCATCGACATCCTGCTGCGCACCATCCGCCGCAGGCACGACGAGGCGCGCGTGTTGACCGACCACGTCATGCCGCACCGGTTGGTGGTGCGCGACTCGGTCGCGCCCCCGCCCACGCGCTGACCGCGCACGTCGCGGGGTCATCGGCCCGGACATGCGATGGTGGTCTCCGCCTCGTTCAAGGCCCCCAGGGCGACGCGCGACACCGAGAGCGTCATCGCATCGGCCGTCCCGATGGACCAGGGGCGCTCCAGCTTGCCCACATCCGCGCCGGCCGCGGCCAGGCACTTCAAGGGAAGGCCCACGCGCGTCCATTGCCCCACCGGCAGCGTTGCCAGCGTTGGCCCGAGCGCAATGCGTGCCGAGCAGCCCGTGCCGCATCCCACCGACAGCCATGCGTCGCCCCGGGGCGCGGCCTCGACCCGCAGCGTGGTCAACAGCATCAGGTCGCCGTTGCTCTCGCGCTGCAGGTCCAGCGGCGTATGCGACTGCAGCGCGGCGATCGCCTCGCCCTTGCCCGTCCAGGCAAAGCGGCGACCGTCTTCCTGCGCCAGATGATCCACCCCGGTGACCTTCAGCAGGCCGCCGTCGAGGGATTCCGGCACCTTGGTGACGGTCACGCCCTGCCCCGTGGCATTCTCCAGCCGCAAGGCGATGCCGGACCCGGCGTCACCTCGCGCGAAGAACACACCGGCCGCACCTTCATTGCCGGTCACGCCCGATACTTCCGGCAGCGCGGCGAGATCGCCGTTGTCGGCATACGTAAGCCCGAAGCCGAATGCGAACTGCGGGTCGTAGTCCTTCTGCCCCACATTGTTGGCGTACTGGACCGCGGTGCGCGGCCAGCTGAAACTCAGCTTCCCCTTGAAGTCGTGCTGGACGCTGCCGTCGGGACTGCGCAGCAGCACGTCGGCAATGCCACCACCCTCCGAACCGGGAAGCCATGCGGCCACGAATGCATCGGCGGCATTGATTTCGCGGTTCACCCACAGCGGCCGCCCGCTCAGGAACACCGCGACCACCGGAATACCGTCAGCCTTCAGCCGCTTGATCAGCTCGAGATCCGAATCGTCCCCCGCCTTGTACGCCAGGGTCGCCAGGTCGCCCTGGAATTCGGCGTAGGGATTCTCGCCGAACACCACCACGGCAACGTCTGGCCTGACCGCGTATCTGCCATCCACCGCCAGCACCGCTTCACCGCCGCCGGCCTTGGCCTGCTGCGCGATGCCTTCGAAGATCGTGTCCGCATTCGGGAAGTCCTTGCGGCGCGTGCCGGTACCCTGCCAGTTCAGCGTCCAGCCGCCGGCCTGCTTGCCCACGTCATTGGCACCGTCACCGGCGACAAGGATGCGCTGCTTCGGTGACAGCGGCAGCACGCCGCCCTGGTTCTTCAGCAGCACCAGCGATTCGCGGACCGCCTGGCGTGCCACCTCACGATGATCGGGAGCGCCGACGAGCGCGAACTGTCCACCAACCGCGCGCGACGACGGCCTGCCTGCCTCGAACAGACCCAGTCGCATCTTGACCCGCAGTATCCGTCGCACCGCGTCGTCAAGGCGCTGTTGGGGGATGGTGCCGTCCTTCACGGCGGCCAGTGTGGTGTTGTAGAAGCCCTTCCAGCTGTCCGACGCCATCGCCATGTCCAGCCCGGCATTGATGGTGGCCGGGCAATCGGTCGTTGTGCAGCCCTTGACCTGGCCGTGGCCGTTCCAGTCGCCCACCACAAAGCCACCAAAGTTCATCCGCCCCTTCAGCGCATCCGTCAGATACGGCCGGTGACCGTGCATCTTCTCGCCGTTGACGCTGTTGAAGGACGCCATGACCGTCTGCGCGCCCGCGGCGATCGCCGGCGGATACCCGGCCGCGTGGATGCGCACCAGGTCGGCCTCGCTGATCCGGGTATCGCCCTGGTCCCTGCCATCGACCGTTCCGCCGTCGCCGAGGAAGTGCTTTACCGACGCGATCACATGGCGGCCATCAAGGAACGTGGGCGAGCCGACCGTGCCCTGCAGTCCCTCCACCATCGCCCCGGCGTAGCTGGCCACCACGTCGGGCGATTCAGAGTAGCCCTCGTAGGTACGCCCCCAACGGTCGTCCTGCGGCACGGCCACGGTGGGCGCGAATGCCCACTCCATGCCGGTCGCACGGGTTTCCAGCGCGGTGATCTCGCCGATCCGCCGCAGCAGCGCCGGGTTGCGCGTTGCGCCCAGGCCAATGTTGTGCGGAAACAGGGTCGCGCCGATGATGTTGCTCTGCCCATGCACCGCATCGATGCCGAACAGCACCGGAATGGCCTTGCCGCCCTGTGACGTATCCATCGAGGCGTCGTAGAACGCATCGGCCAGCGCCAGCCATTCGGCGGGCGAGGCGTCGTAATGGCCGCCGGGGTCGGAATTGCCGCCCGCGAGGATCGAGCCGAGCCGGTAGTTGCGGAGGTCAGCCGGGGTGATGCTGGCGATGTCGCCCTGCACCAGCTGTCCCACCTTTTCCTCCACCGTCATGGTGGCCATCAGGTCGGAGATGCGCGATTCCAGCGCGGGATCCTCGGGTAATGGCCACGCGACCTGTGGCCACGGCCCGGGGTCGACCGCTGCAGCTCCAACCGCCTTGTCACCGCTCCCGCAGGCCGCCAGCGCCAGGATCAGCACACCTGGCAGCAGCCCATTGCAGGCCCGCGCAAACCGTTGCGTCGTCATCGCGTTCATCCTTCCATCTGCTCCAGTTCCTTGCCCTTGGTTTCGTGCACGTACCGCAGCACGAAGAAGACCGAGATGATCGCGGACGCCAGGTAGAGGCTGTACGTCGCGGCCAGCCCGATGGCGGCCAGCAGAATGGGGAACGTCACCGTGACGGCGAAGTTCGCGGTCCATTGCGCCGCACCGGCCACCGCCAGCGCCGACCCGCGTATCTGGTTGGGGAACATCTCGCCCAGCATCACCCACATCACCGGACCCCACGAGACGTTGAAAAACACCACGTAGGCATTGGCTGCCACCAGCGCCAGCGTGCCCATGCGCCCGGGCAGCTGCAGGTGGGCATCAACCAGCGAGCCGCTGGCGAACGCCGCCACCAGCAGCGCCAAGGACACCGCCATGCCGGCCGAGCCAATCCACAGCAGCGGCTTGCGGCCGATGCGGTCGATCAGCAGCACGGTGACGATGCAGGCGCCGATGCTGAGCGAACCGGACAGCACATTGATCAGCAACGCGTCGTTTTCGGAGAAGCCCACCGCCTGCCAGAGCACGGCGCCGTAATAGAACACCACGTTGATGCCGACCAGCTGCTGGAAGATGGCCAGGCCAATGCCCACCAGCACGATCGGCCGGACCCTGCCGGTGGCCCGGCTGCGCAGGTCCGACAGCCGCGGGCGGTGATGGTCGGTGGACAGCGAGGCGTCGATCTCGGCAAGCTTGGCCTGCGCCTGGGCACCGCCAAACAGCCGCGTGAGCACCTGCAGCGCCTCGTCCTTGCGGCGCTTCACCACCAGGTAGCGCGGGCTTTCCGGGATGGTCAACAGCAGCGCCAGGAACAGCAGCGACGGCACGGCCTGCATCCAGAACATCCAGCGCCACGCCGCGTGGCCGCCCCACAGCGCCTCGGTCGAGGCACCCGCCGAGGCCGCCAGCAGGTAGTTGGACAGGAAGGCAACGGTGAGCCCGCTGATGATGGCGATCTGCTGGACCGTGGCGAGGCGGCCCCGATAGCGCGCCGGTGCAACCTCGGCGATATACGCCGGCGAGATCACACTGGCCGCGCCCACCGCGAAACCGCCCATCACCCGCGCGATGATGAACATGATCGACGAGGACGCGGCCCCCGCACCGATTGCCGACAGCAGGAACAGCACCGCCGCGATGATCAGCACGTTGCGGCGTCCCAGGCGGTCGGCCAGACGGCCGGCGCTGAAGGCACCAATGGCGCAGCCCAGCAGCATCGAGGCGATCTCGAACCCCTGCATCCACTCGCCAGACCTGAACGTCTGGTGCAGGCCGTCCTGCGTGCCATTGATCACGCCACTGTCGAACCCGAACAGGAATCCGCCAATTGTCGCCACCACGCTGATCACTACGATCAGGCGCGTGTTCTCGCCACTCCGCATTGCCTGGTTCATTGCCCTTCCCCTCCCGGTGTGATGTCAGCGCAGCAGATACTGGTTGAGGAGGTTCTCGTAGCGCTCCTGCTTGCCGCTGACCTGCGCGGGCTCACCGAGCTTGATGGCCATCGCCGCCAGGTCGGTCAGGCCAAGCGTGCCGTTTTCGAAGTCCCTGCCCGCGCCGCTGTCGAAGCTGGCATACCGCTCGGCGCGCCACTGCTCCCACGGCGAGTCGTGCAGCAGGGCGTGCGCCACTTCCAGCCCGCGCGCGAACGCGTCCATGCCACCGATGTGGGCGATGAACAGATCTTCCAGGTCGGTCGACTCCCTGCGCAGCTTGGCATCGAAGTTCAGCCCCCCCTCCAGCCCGCCCTGCCGCAGCACGACCAGCATCGCGCCGACGGTGTCGTACAGGTCGGTCGGGAACTGGTCCGTGTCCCAGCCGTTCTGCCCGTTGCCACGGTTGGCGTCGATGCTGCCCAGCAAGCCGTGGTCGGACGCGACCTGCAGATCGTGTTCGAAGGTGTGTCCGGAGAGTGTGGCGTGATTGGCCTCGATGTTGAGCTTGAAGTCCTTGTCCAGGCCATGCGCTTTCAGGAAGCCCGCCACGGTCGCACTGTCGAAGTCGTACTGGTGGTTCATCGGCTCCATCGGCTTGGGCTCGATCAGGAAGTTCCCTTTCAACCCGATGCTGCGGCCGTAGTCCCGCGCCATCGTGAGGAAGCGCGCGAGATGGTCGAGCTCGCGCTTCATCTGCGTGTTCACCAGCGAGGCGTAGCCTTCCCGGCCACCCCAGAACACGTAGTGTTCGCCGCCCAGTTCAACCGTCGCTTCCAGCGCCGCCTTCACCTGTACGGCTGCACGCGCCACCACGCCGAAATCCGGATTGGTGGATGCACCGTTCATATAGCGCGGATGCGAGAAGAGGTTGGCTGTTCCCCACAGCAGCTTGATGCCGGTCGCCTCCTGGCGCGCCTTGGCCAGGCCGACCATGTGCTTGAGGTTCTTCTCGTACTGGGCGACATCGTCGGCGTCCGGTGCCAGGTCGATGTCATGGAAGCACCAGTACGGCACGCCAAGCTTGGTGAAGAATTCGAACGCGGCGTCCACCTTCGCTTCGGCGGTGGCCATCGGCGAGCCGGCCTCCCACGGGAACCGGCGGGTGCCTGGACCAAACGGATCATGCCCCGCGTTGCAGAACGTGTGCCAGTAGCAGGCCGCGAAGCGCAGGTGCTCCTGCATGGTCTTGCCACCGATGACCCGGTCCGCGTCATAGACCTTGAATGCGAGGGGGTTGTCCGAGCCCCGGCCCTCAAAGGGGATGCGGCCGATGCCGGGGAAGTATTCCGTGGCGCCGATGAAAGGCTGATTGCTCATGGTGGGTCTTCCTGTTGGTGTGGGAGGTGTCGCGAAAGAGGGAGATCAGCCGCGATACAGCGGCATGATGGCGTCGAGATGGCGCAGGAATCGGGCATACGCCGTGGCATAGGCGTCCGTGCGCGCCGGATCGGGCTGTGCGGACTGCAGCGGGTCGAGCGTTACGTGCCGGTCTGCGATCTCGGCGATGGACGCGCCCTCTCCACGCGCGTGACCCAGCGCCCACAGGGCCTGCAATGCCGCACCGAATGCCGCGCCTTCGGACTGGGTCGGCACGTCCACCGGAAGGCCGAACACATCGGCCACCAGTTGCCGCCACTGCGCGCTGTTGCTGCCGCCGCCGGTCAGCACGATGCGTTCGAACCGCATGCCCGCGCGGACAAAGGCGTCGTAGCCGTACTTCAGGCTGTACGTCGCCCCTTCGACGGCCGCACGGTAGAAGTGCGCCGGGGTCATGTTGGCCGTGTCCAGGCCCGCCAGTACCCCTTTTCCCAGCGGCAGGTCCGGCGTGCGCTCGCCATTGAGGAACGGCAGCATCACCAGGCCGTCTGCACCGGGCGACGTCGCCCGCAGGTGCCCGTCGGCATACCGGGTGCTGAACCCGAACGCATCGGCGACCTGCTCGGTGACGACCGTGCAGTTCATCGTGCAGATCAGCGGCAGCCAGCCGCCGGTGGACGAGCAGAACGCGGCCCATTTCCCGTCCGGGTCGACCACGGGCGTGTCCGAGTAGGCGAACAGGGTGCCCGAGGTGCCCAGGCTCATCGCCAGGCGACCGGGCACGACGCAGCCGGTGCCGATCGCCGCCATCATGTTGTCGCCACCGCCCACGGCCACTTTCACGGTCGCACGCAGCCCCAGTGCCGCCGCGATGGCCGGGTCGATGTCCAGCATCTCCTCGGGCGCGGCGATGCGCGGCAGGCACGCGGCAAGGTCGCGCTCGGGATCGGTCGCGCGCAGCAGAGGGCTCGACCAGGTGCGGGTGCGCACGTCCAGCCAGCCCGTGCCCGACGCATCGCCGTACTCGCAGAAGCGCTCGCCGGTCAACACGAAATTGAGGTAGTCATGCGGCAGCAGGATCGTGGCAAGCCGCGCGTAGGCCTCGGGCCGATGGGTCCTGGTCCAGGGCAGCTTGGAGGCGGTGTACCCGGTGAGGACAGGGTTGCCCGCCAGCGCGATGCTGCGCGCTGCACCGCCCACCGCGTCCATGATCTGCACGCACTCGGCCGACGTGCTGGTGTCGCACCACAGCTTGGCCGGTGCCAGCACCTCGCCTGCCGCGTCGACCGCTACGAACCCGTGCTGCTGGCCCGACACCGCCAACGCGGTGATGCGCGAGCGAACCTTGGGTTCGATCGCATGGAAGCAGGCATGAAGTGCGGCGACCCAATCGGCCGGGTGCTGCTCCCGGCTGCCATCGGCGCCGGACGTGAGGTCCAGCGGCGAGCTGGTGCTGGCAACGAGTCGACGCCCGGCAGGGTCGTACACCACGATCTTCAGGCTCTGCGTCCCTGCGTCGATTCCGGCCACCAGTTCCATGTACTGCACTCCCGCCCGTTATTGAAGTTAGCGCTACCATTTTCAGACAACAGCATGCTGCCGCGTTACGTCAGGGCTGGCGCCCGCGGCCATACGTCCTCTCCTGCCCTGCAGTAGCGCTCGATGAAGGCGGCCTGCGACGGCATCGTCGCAACCGCCTGCTGCACCGGCTGGCGGATCCGCGCCAGCAACGTCCGCAGGTCCGCGTCATCGATGGCACGTGCCAGCGGGTGCGGCGGACCCGGCTGGATCCCCTGCCCCATCAGCACACTGGTCCAGGAATCGACCCGGAACAGCTCGCCGGGGTCCTGCCACGCATGGGCCCGCTCGCGCCAGGCACGCAGCCGGATGGCGAGCGACTCGGGCAATGGCATCTCGCGGCACGCCTTCCACATCGGCTCGTCGCGCTGGTTTGCGTGGTAGTGCAGGATGATGAAGTCGCGCACATGCTCCATCTCCTGGCGGCTGACATCGTTGTACAGCGTCATCAGCGCCGGGCTGATGCCGTCAAACGGGAACAACTGGATCAGACGCACTACGGCACTGATGGTCAGGTGGATGCTGGTCGATTCCAGCGGCTCGATGAAGCCACTCGCAAGCCCAAGCGCCACCACGTTCCTGTTCCACGCCTTCAGCCGCCGCCCGCTACGGAATGGCACCAGCCAGGGATCGCGCAGGGGCGGGCCCTCGACGTCACGCAGCAGCTTGGCGTGCGCTTCGTCGTCGGACATGTGGCGGCTGGAAAACACCAGGCCGCAGCCGACCCGATGCTGAAGCGCGATATGCCACCGCCAGCCGGCCTCGTGTGCGATGGCGCGGGTGTACGGAACCGGCGGCGAGACCGAGCCGGTCTGCACCGCCACCGCGCGGTCACTGGGCAGCCAGTCGTGCCAGTCCTCGTAGCCGGTATGCAGGGTCTGCTCGGTCAACAGGCCGCGGAAGCCGGTGCAGTCGATGAACAGATCGCCCTCGATGATCTGCCCGTCCTCCAGCACCAGTGCCGCAACGGAGCCGTCATCGGCATGTTGCTGCACGTTGCGGATCTTGCCCTCGACCCGCCGCAGGCCCTGCGCTTCGGCCCTGCGTCGAAGAAACTTCGCATAGAGGCTGGCGTCGAAGTGATACGCATAGTTGAGTTGCGGCCGGGTGTCCAGCGAGAACCGGTCGCCGCGCGAGGCGACGCTCTCCAGGCAGAAATCGCCCAGCTCCGACGGCATGCCGCGGCGCAGGCTGTCCAGCCAGAAATGGTGGAACGGCGCAGCCCACGTTCCCTGCCCGATCGTGCCGAAGGGATGGATGAAACGGTCCCCTGGTCGACGCCAGTTCTCAAACGAGATCGAGAGCTTGAACGTGCCGGCCACCGCGCGCAGGAATTCCTGCTCGTCGATCTGCAGAAAGCGGTGGAACGCACGGATGGGCGGCACGGTCGACTCGCCAACGCCCACCGTACCGATCTGCTCGGACTCCACCAGGGTGATGTCCAGCTGGTCGCGGAACTGGTGGGACAGCGCACAGCCGGCCAGCCAGCCGGCCGTGCCGCCACCGGCGATGACGACCTTGCGGACCCGTGCGTGTGGTGTGTTCGCAACGTTCAATGCGATGCTCCCATCAGCGGTTGAGTCGAGCCAGCAGCTGTGCGCGCGTGCGCCGTGCCTGCGTCTCGTCGAACGGTGCCAGCTCGCCCCTGGCCGCTTCAGGCAGGTGCTGCCCTGCGCGCTCGCCCGGACCGAAGACGTAGTAGTCGAAGATCGTCGACCAGGCCTGCTTTTCACGTGCAGGCAGATCGCGCAGCGCCCACATCGCATGCTGGAGCGCCGGCAGCGGGGAGGAAAGAAAGCCGGGTGTGCTGCGCCACCAGTAATTCACCAGCACGTTGAATGGCGCCAGACTGCGCACGTGGTGCCACCACATGCTCGGAATGAAGATGGCATCACCCGGCTCCAGCTCGGCAGTCCGCGCGCTTGCCAGGGCATCACGGAAGCGGGGATGGCGCGCGAAATCCGGGCGCTCGAAATCCACCACGCTGACCACCTGGCCTCCCGGCGTGGGTTCCAGTGGCCCGGGATACAGGTTCTCGATCTGATCCGGCGGAAAGAGCGTGAAGCGGCGCCGGCCCACTGCGCAGCACGCCAGGTTGTCCGGGGTGTCGAAATGGCACGACGCCGTTACGCGGTTGCCAATCCAGATGCTGGCCGATGCCTCGATGCCCTGCCCCGCCAGGCCGGCATCGTTGGCCTGCGCGAACCCGGGGAGCGCCCGCTCGATCAGCAGCGCGGCAACATAGTAGGTAGGCGGCCTGGGGTCTTCGAAGGTCTCGGCAATTTCGTCCAGCACCTGCGTCAGCAGGCCGCGCCGGACCTCGACGTTCAACCGCGTGAAGTCCTCGTTGTAGAACGGACGCCCTTCAATCTCCGGCCCGCCGAACGAATACGGCACAGGCACGCCCGCATCGAAACCGCGCAGATAGGCCAGCGCCTCGTGTGTGGAACGCCGCCCGGCCTGCACCAGCCCCCAGTCGCGCGCGATGCCGCGCAGCACGACCGGCTCGCCGACGGCAGCCAGTGCCGACAGCGGCAGCGCTTCCGGCGCAAGACCGTCGAGAACGCGCATGGCAACGCCGTCATGCATGGGTCAGTTCCTGCCCGCCGCCACGGCGGCATCCTGCGTGCGCAGGCGGCGCTGCTTCTCGGCGATCAGGCGCCGCATGTTGTGCAGAGACGCCAGCATCAGGTACGCGCCTTCCAGATACCCGGCGCGGTTGAGGTCGGCGAGCGCGGAACCGTCCAGCTGGGCCAGGCGGTCACGGTCGATCGCATGCAGGCCGTTGATGCCCACCCGATGACCGGTGTCGATCGTCACATCAAGCGAGACCGGCTGGATGAGTCCGTTCGTATCGAGCATGGAAAACATGTGTGCGCCAAAGGCATGGCCATCGTGGATGCCGCGCAGCACGCCTGCGATATGGTCAAGATAGGGGCTGTTCCCCCCCTGCGGCAGGAACACCGGCTCACCCTGCATCGCGTTCACGCGCGGGTGGTCGAGGTCGACGTGCAGCACCGCTTCCTGGACAGGTGCGCCATCGATCCGGTTCTCCTGGAAGCCGATGAGGAACGGCCCCTTGGCCGCGGCCCCCGGCAGATAGGTGGCATTCCAGCGCCCATCGTGCAGAAACAGATTCTCGTGCTGCTCGAATCCGAGCAGCGCAACGGACTGCCAGTCCCCCGTCGCCGGGTCCCTGCGCAGAAAAATGGGGTACTCGCGCTGCAGCTCGGCGAACTCGCTCGGGTAGGCCGGCACCATGCCCACCGCGTCGCCGAACTCGGGCCCGAAACCGGTGGCCACGCGCAGGTCGCGGTGGGCGATGTTGTTGAGCATTTCGTAACGCGGCATGGTGGTGTCCAATCCCATCAGGAGCCTGGAACGGGTGCCGCTGGCCAAGCAGCGGCACCCTCACGGTTCAGAACCTGTAACGCACGCCAAGCATGTAACGCGGACTCTGATCGGCCAGCTTCACGATCATCTGCGAGGTGCGCGAACGCCAGCGAACGTCCTCACCGGTCAGATTGATCGCCTCCAGGCCGAACGACCAGTGATCATCCAGGGTGTAATTCACGCTGAGATCCCACTGCTCGTACGCTTCCACGTAGTACGGATTACGGCTTGCTCCCTGGTTGGCCAGGATCAGGTACTGGTCACGCCAGTTCCAGGCCAGGCGGACAGACCAGCCGTACTTCTCGTACATCAGCATCGCATTGGCCGTGTCGCTGAGTCCAGTCAGCGAGAACTGGTCGATGCCCGGATCGCCGCCGTTGTTGAACCCCACGTCGCCGTTGACAATGGTGTAGTTGGCGAGGATGCCAAACCCCGTGTCGCCGAAGAAGTACTGCCCACCCAGCTCCCAGCCATGCAGCTTGGATTTGTTCTGGTTGATGGGGCGGTTGACGTTGAACAGGTACAGCGGATCGGCCGCGGTGCCGTACAGATCGTACGCGGCCTCGGTGGCCAGCACCTGAGCATCCGTGCCGTTGTAGGCGCCCAGCCCGGCCGGGTTGTTGCGCAGCAGGGCCAGCGCGGTGAACAGCGAGGTGTCGTTGGCCGAGCAGGCTGCCGCATTGGCCGCCCCAACCTGGGTGATGCAGGCTCCGCTGGTCAGGAACGCCAGTGCCGCCTGCGCATCCGGTCCGGAACTCGGGTCGCGCAGGCCGTACAGGTTCTCCTGCACGACGGTGTTGCCCACGAAGTTGTCGACCTGCTTGTTCCAGAAGGTGACCGACACGTAGCTGGCGTCAGCGAAGTACCATTCCAGCGCCAGGTCCAGGTTGTCCGATTCCAGAGGCTTCAGCGCCGGGTTCTGCGCGGTGCCGCTGGCCCTCGACGACGGGTCGATCAGTACCGAACCGAACGGCTGCTGTGCCGTTGGACCGGCGTAGAGATTGCCGATCGGCGCGCGGGCGATGCTCTTGCCGAACGACACGCGCCCCTTGAGGTCGTCCATCAGGTCGATGCTGAAGTCCAGGTTGGGCAGGACGTAGCTGTACGTGGTCTTCTCGGTGAAGGGTTGCTGCTCATCGGACAACAGCACGCGGAAGTCGTTGTTCGACTGCCACTCGATGGCTTCCGGAATGGCGATGATCGAGGTCGACACCACATCGGTGGTCTCATAGCGGACGCCCAGCCGCGTGCTGGTGCGCAGGCCGCCCAGGTCGCCGTCCAGCTCGACCTGGAAGTACGCCGACCGGGTCTTCTCCTCCACCCGGTTGTCGGCGGCGAGCTGCGGGCTCACCCCCAGGCTGGCGCCGTAGTTGTCGGCCGCCCATTGCGCGATCCGGCCGGCATCGCCGCGCCAGGCAGTGAAGCTGTTGGCACTGTAGTCCTTGAACAGCCCGACGATGTTGACCGGCTGCAGCAGGTCCATCAACCCGTTCGCGACGTCCCCGTCAACGTTGGCCACGCCCCAGTCGCCCAGGGTGTTGTAATTCTCTGCGGCCTGGATGCGGTGGGTGGTCTGCTTGCTCGAGTCCACACCAAACTGGAAGCGGCCCTTGTCGAAGCTCCACTCGCCGTCGACGCGCCCCTGCTTGATCTCGCTGACCTGGGTCTGCGAATTGATGCGCAGCACCTGCGAGCCGATTTCGCCTGGCACGAAGCCCGGGTTGACCACGCCGTTGGTCTTGGCGATGGCGTCGGCCGTGCTGGGGTACCAGACCTGCGTGCCTACCGGCAGGCCGTTGTTGAAGACCATCTCCTGTACCCAGGACCCGCCGCAATGCGGTCCGGTGGTGCAGTTGTTGGTGCCGGCGATACTGCTGAAGATGGAGCCGCCGCCGGTCAGCGGATCGTTCGGGCGGCTCTCGTTCTTCGAGTCGTGCGCATCGAAGCTGAGCTTGAACCGGTCGGTGACATTCCACACCGCGTTCAGACCCAGCGAGCCCAGCTTGTACTTCTGCATGCTGCGCTGCTGCTCGAGGCCGAAATCCTTGGTGCCCGCGATCTCACGGATGTAGATCGGCGTGGCAACCGCTCCGCTGGTATCGAACGTGACGTCGGTGTAGTTGCTGTTCTGCAGCCACATGCCCTGTTCGCCACGATTCTCGGTGATTTCGTTGGTCGAGTACGTGTAGTCAAGGGTCAGCGTGATCGCGTCTGTCGGCGCGAACTGCAGCACGGCCTGGCCGTTGATGCGCTCACGTTCGAACTCGGAGAACGCGTAGCGCAGGTCGTTCGGCCGTGCGTACAGCGCGCCGATCGCCGGGGCGTTGACCACCGTCGGGTTGCCGGGCATCGTGCCGGTCCACGGCTGGATGTTCCAGTAGTTGTCGGTGGCCTGGACCGAGCCGCCCTTGCGCTTCTGGTAGCTCGCACTCACGCCGACGCCGAGGGTCCTGTCGGGGTTGGTGTAGCTGAAGATACCCGACAGTTCCGGGGTCAGGTCGTTGTCGAACGGCTGGCTCCTGTCGGAGACGACTTTGGCCCCGGCACTGGCAACCACGCCCTCGTGGTCGAACGGACGCGACGTCAGGATGTTGATGGTGGCGCCGATACCACCGCTGGGCACGTTCGCCTGGCTGGTCTTGTAGACCTCGATGCCGTTGATCGCTTCTGCGGCAAGCTGGGCGAAGTTGAACGCGCGGGTACCGCCGTCGACACCGCCGATGGCGACCTGCCCCGCTGCACCGAAGGCATCGGCACCGGGCATCTGGCGACCGTTGAGCGTCACCATGTTGAACTGCGGGCCAAAGCCGCGCGCCGTCACCTGGGCACCCTCGCCGTCGCGGCGCTCGATGGAGATGCCGGTGATGCGCTGAAGCGACTCGGCCAGGTTGGTGTCGGGGAACTTGCCGATGTCCTCGGCACTGATTGCATCCACCACACCGGCCGAGTCGCGCTTGATGTCCATCGCCTGGCTGAGGCTGTTGCGGATGCCGGTGACCTGGACGGTATCCAGCTGCGTCGGACTTGGCTGGGTCTGCGACTGGGCGCTGGACGCCGGCGTCGGTGCGTCCTGCGCGAATGCGGGATTGATGACCAGAACGCCGCCTACAAACGTAAACATGGCCCTGGATGTGAACTTCGCCAGCGTCCGGCTCATGAACGAGCCCTCCGGCCTGGGGTACGACGGAAAGCAGCAGCGCTCATGACTCTCCCCTCTGACATACGATCGAATGGATGTACCGCCCCTCCTGGGGGCACGTACGGGCGATGCCCGTCTTCCACACCGAACATCGCAGTGCGCGTTGCGCTCACTGCGAGGCCAACTCGCTTTCAGACTTGCCAGAACAGCCGCGTGGTAAAGGGGGGGTACCTGGCGGCCTTACTCCGGCCGAGTGGTAGCGCTACCATCACGTCACGGGCGCAGCCTAATCATCCAGGGTTGCGCTTGTCATCATGCAGCGCAGCAAAGGAACCCATGCCGTGAAAAACAGCCACAGAGCGGTCCGTCGAAAGGCAGGCGCGGTCACCATCGATGACGTCGCGGCGCACGCCGGGCTTTCCGCCATGACGGTGTCACGCGTCATCAACGGCCATGCCGGCGTGCGCGACGACAACCGCGAGCGCGTCATGCGCAGCGTGCGTGAACTTGACTACCGGCCCAACCTGGCGGCGAGCGCCTTGGCTGCGGCGCAGCACACCTGCATCGCGTTGATCTATACCAATCCAAGCTCCAGCTACCTGCGCGAGCTCCTGGTCGGTGCGTTGCGCGGATCCACCCGTGCAGCGGCGCAGCTGGTGATCGCCACCTGGGATGACCTGGGCGCCCAGGCACGTCGCCACGCGGCACGGCAACTTTCAGGCAGCGTGGCAGGCGTGATACTGCCGCCGCCCCTGTGCGAGTCGCAGGCCATCGTTGACGAGTTCCTTGCCGCAGGCGTGGCCGTCGTGTCCATCGCGTCCAGCCATTTCAGCGACAGGATGTCCTGCGTGCGCATCGATGATCGGCAGGCAAGCCACGACGTGGTGTCGCATCTGATCGCCCACGGACATACCCGCATCGGCTATATCAAGGGCGATCCAAATCAGACCGCCAGCGCCCACCGATGGCAGGGGTATCGGGATGCGCTGGCCGACGCCGGCATCGGCTACGACGACGCACTCGTCCATGCCGGCTATTTCACGTACCGCTCCGGGCTGGACGCCGCAGAACGGTTGTTGAGCGTGGACGCGCCGCCCACTGCGATCTTCGCCAGCAACGATGACATGGCATCGGCCGTGGTGTCGGTGGCGCATCGCCGCGGCCTGGTGGTACCGGGTGACCTTTCGGTGGTGGGGTTCGACGACACCTCCGCGTCGACGATGGTGTGGCCGGAACTCACCACGGTGCATCAACCGGTGGCGGACATGGCGGACACCGCCATCGACATCCTGTTGCGTGAGATCCGGCGCCCCGCGTCTTCGGGGCACCGCACGGTGAACCATGTGCTCGCGCACCGGTTGATCACGCGCGCGTCCGTAGCGCGACCGCGTCCAGTCCCGGCCATCGCGCCCTCGCGCGACCGTGACGCGTCACGCAAACAGCCCTGATGGCCCCTGCCCCCTCAGCGCGCTACGCGCCTTGGCGGGACAACCCGGCCACCCTCTCCCGCGCGGCAATCCGTTCGACCAGCGTAGTGATGGCCGCCTCCATCGCGCGCGCCGTCTGGTCGCCGCTCTGGTTGGTGATGACGAATATGCCAAGGTCGTACTTTGGCAGGATGTACACGTAGCACTGCGATCGGGGCACGCCGCCATGATGCGCGAAGTAGGTGCCCTTCAACCGGTCGCCGCTGACGATGTTCCAGAAATAACCGATGCTGAACCCGGGATCGAATTCGACGAGCGCGCGACGCGACTCCGTCACGACAGACCCGCCAGACAGCTGGAACCGAAGGTACTTCACCATTTCCGGCACGGTCACCTTCGCGTTCCCGGATGCGCCCCAAGGCAGTTGCGGCATCGGCGTGGTGGGCACCGGGTTGTCACTGTGATAGCCGATCGCAAGCCGGCGGGCCTCCTCGTCGCTCAGCCGGATCCTGACGTCCGTCATCCCTGCGGACTCGGCCAGGTAGCCGCGCAACAAGGACTCATAATCCGTCTTGTAGACCGTCTCCAGAACATGCGCGGCCAGTTCCGTGCCGGTACTGGAGTATGCGTACTCCTTCCCGGGCATGCGGGGAATCCGGGCGCCATGCAGGTCCCTGAAAAAGTCGGCCTTGCCGTAGTGCGCGTAGATGGCATTGAGCTCGCCGGGCGTGCGCTGGTTCGTGAAGTCCGTGAGCACTGTGTTCGCCTCCGCCGGCAGCATGTTCGGCAAGCCGCTCGTATGCGACAGCAGGTGACGGATGCGGATGGGGTCGCCCTTGTACGCCAGGTTCGGATAGGCGTCGTCGAGATACATCCGGATATCATCGTCCAGACGCACCTTGCCCTCCAGAACGGCATTGGCCATCAGGGTGCCTGCCAGTGTCTTGCTCAACGAGCCGATCTCGTAGAGCGTCGCATCGGTTGGCGGACCCGGCGTCCCCGCCTCCATGTCGCCGCGATGTCGAATGAATGCCTTGCCCCTGTACACCACGGCGATCGAGGTCGAGTGGAGCAGCGGCTGCTCGATCAGCGTCGCGGCGACCTCGTCGATGTCCGCGCCGAGGTCCTTCGCCGGGGTCGTCGTGCCCGTGCATCCCGCGACCAGCAGCGCGGCGGACAGTACGATGCAGTACCGCCGCCGAACACGCTTCGAAGTGGGTTTCATGCGTGGCGCTCGAAGGAAGAGGTGGCAGGGGCGCTTACGATAGCCGATCGTCGGTGGCGCCGCTTGCGCCGGCACGTGCGTGCAACCGCCACGGTTCCCGCGGCGCCTTCGGCCCGTTCCACGGCCAGAATCCTTCGACATCCAGCACCACCGACCAGCTCAGGAAGGTGCGGATGATGACCAGCAGGCCCAGCGACAGAATCGCCCGCCAGAGTTGCCGGCCCCCTCAGCGGTGGGCCAGTGCGAAATCCAATGCCGCGCACACTGCGGCAACCTGCGCGTCATTGCACTGCGCCGGGGTGGTGAGCGGGCTGTCCGGGTAGACCTCGGTGGTGGTGGCAAAGCGCGCATCGGTGAAGCCGGCGCAGGCACCGATCGACCGCGACGCCCCCCACACCACGCCCGGGGACTGCAGCGGCATGCCGACGAGATTGCCATCGGCATCGGCCTGGGCGATATGGGTGATCTTCTCCACCGCTGCGATCAGCGCCCGCTGGAACGCCGGCTCGGGATTCTCGCTGTTGCCGATCACATAGAAGCCATCGGGAATGGTCTCCGGCACCAGCAGCCTGCCGTCGCGCGCCGCCAGCGCCGGGTCGAATTCGTTGGCGTCGCTGTCGGTGGTTTCGTGCAGATCCACGTGGACCAGCAGCGTGTCGCCACGCGCGGCGATCCAGCGCATCAGCGCACCGGTCTCCTCGGCGGTCTCGCCGGGGCGGAAGGCCCGGTTGGTATCCAGTGCATCGGGATTCCAGCGCTGGATGCGTTCGTAGCCCCACGGGCTGACGCAGGGCGCCACCAGCAGGTTGATGCGCCCGGCATAGTCGGCCGCCTTCTGCTCCAGGAACAACAGGGCGCCATGCACGCCACTGGTTTCATAGCCGTGCACGCCACCGGTGATCAGCGCCGACGGCAACGCGGGGTCCCAGTCACTGCTGATGGCGGCGAACAGCGGGTAATGGTCCGGCGGGTAGTCGAGCTGCCCGTACTGGACGATCTCAATACGATCGCCAAGCCGCTCCAGTGCCGCCACGACATCGTCGTGATAGCTGCGCTGGCGCTGCTGGCGTGCACGCCAGGCGGCGCGCTCGACGTCACCCCACGGCTGGCCGGGAGTCCCGATCGGATAGAAATGCGCGCTGCTCATCGAAGACTCCCGTACGTTGGACGCGCATTGTATCCGCGCACCACGATCCAGGGCGTGGCCGTGACCAACGCCGCCCGACGCGGCAAAGGCGGGCCGCCACAAAAAAAAGGAGGCCGGTGGTCCGGCCTCCTGTTCTGTACCGCGCAATGGCACCCTACGCGACCTGCACTTCCTCATAGCCATTGAAGCGCATGTCGCTGGAAGCGCGCCCCTGGGTCAACGAGCGCAGGGCCGTGGTGTAGCCGGACAGCTTGGCCAGCGGTGCATACCCGAGCACCTCGACCTGGGCGCCGCGGTCTTCGATGGACGCGACCCGGCCATTACGGCGATTGAGATCGCCCACCACGTCGCCGACGTTGGCCGACGGGGCATGGATGGCCACTTCCATCACCGGCTCCAGCAGACGTGTGCCCGCCCTCGCCAGCGCGGCCTTGATCGCCTCGCTGCCGGCGCGATGGAACGCCATGTCCGAGGAATCTTTGGCATGGGTCTGGCCGTCGGTCAGGGTCACCTCGAGCCCCACCACCGGATGTCCACGCGGGCCCTCTTCAAGCGCCGCACGCACACCCTTCTCCACCGCTGCCACGAACGTCTTCGGGATCACGCCACCGACCGTCCGGTCGATGAAACGGATCTCGCCGCCGTCGATGGGCACCACGTCGATCAGCACCCTCGCGAACTGACCCTGGCCGCCGGTCTGCTTGGCGACCTTGCCTTCCACGCCCTGCACTGCCTGTGCAGGGGTTTCCTGGTAGGCCACCCGTGGCGCCCCGGTGCGTACCGGCACATTCCACTCGCTGCGCAGTCGTTCGACCATCACCTCCAGGTGCAGCTCGCCCATGCCCCAGATCAGGGTTTCCCCGGTCACCGCGTCGGTGGAGACGTGGAACGAGGGGTCTTCCTGCGCCAGGCTCGACAGGCCCTGGCTCATCCGGATCAGGTCCGACGCCTTGTCCGCATTCAACCGCCAGGCCAGTACTGCGTGCTGGGCCTGGATGGCATCAAGCAGCAACGGCGCGGACGGGGCGCTGAGCGTTTCGCCGCTCACCGCATCCTTCCACCCGATCACCGCCACGATGTCGCCGGCCACGGCTTCCTTGATGTCATGGGTCTGGTCGGCCTGCACACGCACCAGCCGGCCGATCCGACGCCCCTGCGCATGCTGCGAACTGGCCACGCTGTCACCCACCTTTACCGTGCCCGAGTACAGCCGGATGAAGCTCAACGCCCCGTGGCTCTGGTGCGTGATCTTGAACAGCAGCGCGGCCAGCGGACCCTTCGGATCCGGCGGCAGCAGCACCTCGCTGCCGTCACGCATGGCCACGACCGGCGGGCGATCCAAGGGCGACGGCAGGAAATCGACGACCGCATCCAGCAGCGTGTCGATGCCTTTGCTTTTGAATGCCGCACCGGCCAGCACCGGCACGCCGGCACCGGCCAGCGTGGCCCGGCGCAGGGCCGCGCGCAGCTGCGCATCGTCTATCTCGCGTCCTTCCAGCCAGGCTTCACCGAGCGCGTCATCGTGGTCGGCGACCGCTTCGATCAGGTCCAGCCGACGGGGCTGCCACTGCACGGCCTGCTCGGCCGTCCAGGCAGTCCGCACCGGCGTGCCGGTGTCGTCCCATTCGACGATCTCGCGGGCAATCAGGTCCACCCAGCCGTGGAACCGGCTTTCCACGCCCAGCGGCCAGCCGATCGCCCACGGACGCGCCTGCAGCTTGTCCTGCAGCTGCGCCAGCACGCGCTCGAAGGACGCACCGATGCGATCCATCTTGTTGACGAACGCAATCAGCGGCACGCCATGACGGCGCGCCTGGTGCCAGACAGTCTCGGACTGCGGCTGCACGCCGTCCACGGCAGAAAACACGGCCACGGCGCCGTCGAGGACGCGCAGCGAACGCTCCACTTCGATGGCGAAATCGATATGGCCGGGCGTGTCGATCAGGGTCAGGCGATGGTCGCCCTCGCCGCGGGGAGACCAGTGCGCCTGCACGGCGGCCGCACCGATGGTGATGCCACGCTCGCGTTCGATCGCCGAGAAGTCGGTGGTGGCAGCGCCGTCATGGACTTCGCCGACGCGGCGGATCTCGCCGGTTTTCCACAGCAGGCGTTCGGTGAGTGTGGTTTTGCCGGCGTCGATGTGGGCGATGATGCCCAGGTTGCGCCAGTGGGAAAGAGAATGGGTGTTCATGGGGTGTGCTCTCGTCGCCAACATCAAGGAGCCGCACGCCGCCGTTGGCTAACGGGCGTGCGGCCAGGTTTGGGGCTCGGCGGTCTGGTGCATGACACGTTCTCCTTTGCATCGGTTGTGTAACGCGGAAACGAAAAGAGCGCCCGATGGGCGCTCTCTCTGGGGGTCTCCAGGTGACCGGAAACCGGTCAGCCGCCTGATGAGCCGCAGGGCAGACGCGCCCGTCCCGCGTGTTCGCGGGTCTGGGTAAAAAACGTCAGGAGCGGCATCGAGGTCATGGCAGCGGCGGGTGGGGTGTGTGCGCATTGTAGGCCTCTGCCCGCGACACGCAAGTGAGTTTTGCGCGCACCACTGGAACAATGAGTGCAGCTCAACTCATACATTGATCCAGGTGGAACAAATGCGACCCGTTCCGGTCCGCATATGCGAATGGGTCGCAATTGCATATCTTTCCCAACAACTTAAAATGGCAGGGTGACCGCGTCATCCGACGACGGCATCGATGCTGGTGGCGGCCGCTGGCCGTGTGCGTATGGCCAGCGTCTGCGCCCTCTCCTTCCGTGTCCCGAGTTCCGTCCATGTCCCCCACCCCCGTCTCGCCCCGCAGACTGCGTCCCGATCTGCTCGCCCTGGCCTGCGTCTTTGCCTGCCTGCCCGTCGCCTCCGCGTTGGCGCAGAGCGCCACTGAGCTCGATGCCGTCCGCGTCAATGCCTACCGTGCCGCCAACAGCACCAGCGGCGCCACCAAGACCAGCACCTCCCTTGCCGAGACACCCCAGTCGGTGTCGGTGATCGAGCGCGCCGAGCTGGATGCGCGCGGCGTGCAGTCGCTCAACGATGCAATGCGCTATGTGGCCGGTGTCAGCCTGGAAAGCAGCGGCATCGACAATCGTGTCGACGATTTCCGCATCCGCGGTTTCGACGCCGGCAGCTGGGCCAACAACGTCACCCTCGACGGGATGCGCGCGCCACAGGGCAGCCAGTGGAACCGCAGCATGTTCGACAGCTGGAACCTGGAGCGTGTTGAAGTGCTCAAGGGTCCTTCGGCCGTGATGTACGGCCAGGTGGCCCCAGGCGGCATGGTCAACCAGGTGAGCAAGACGCCCACTCCCGACCAGGTGCAGCAGCTGCGTCTCGGGCTGGATGCCCACGGCCAGTACAGCGCCGCGTTCGACGTCGGCACCGGCAGCACCGGCAACGATCACCTGGTACGCCTGGTGGGCCTGTACCGCGACGGCGATACGCAGATCAAGCACACCGCACAGGAGCACTGGTTCCTGGCACCGAGCTACACCTGGCAGATCGCCGAGCACACCCGCCTGACCCTGCTCGGGCTGTATCAGAAGGACAACGGCGGCTCGACGTACCAGTTCCTGCCGATGGCGGGCACCCTCGACGCCACGCGCTACGGCCACATGAAGAACAGCACCTTCATCGGCGAGCCCGACTGGAACACCTTCAACCGCACGCTGTGGACGGCTGGATGGATGGTCGAGCACCGGTTCAACGACCACATCACGCTGAGCCAGAGCGCGCGCCGGACCCATGTTGATTCGCTGTACCGCGGCGTGGTCACCTTCGGCGCGCTCAATGCCGATGGCCGCACGCAGAACCGCCGTGGTGTGCAGGGCACCGGCGATTCCGACGGCGATACGTTCGACACCCGCCTGCAGGCCCGCTTCGCCACGGGCGGCGTGGACCACACCCTGCTGTTCGGCTGGGACTGGCAGCGTGCGGACTGGGAAGGCGTGCGTACGGCCATGTCCAGCCCGCGCCCGATCGACATCTTCAACCCGGTCCATTCCCCCTACCGGCCCACTGCCACCACGGAAACGCCGACGGCCGGCGTCAACCGCCAGAGCGGTGTATACCTGCAGGACCAGATGTCACTGGGCCACTGGCGCCTCACGCTGGGCGGCCGCTACGACTGGACCAAGGACGACGCCACCAGCGCCAATCGCAACATCGCCACCGGCATCTCCCAGCCCGGCGGGCGCAACGTGATCAAAAGCGAGGCGTTCACCGGCCGTGCCGGCGTGCTGTATGTGTTTGAGAACGGCCTGACGCCGTACATCAGCTATGCCGAGTCCTTCCAGCCCTCGACCAAGTCGCCGCTGGACAGCTTCACACACACCGCCTTCGAGCCGGTGACCGGTTCGCAGTGGGAAGCGGGCGTGAAGTACCAGCCGGCAGCCGTGGATGGCCTGGTGACCCTGTCGGTGTATGACCTGCGCCAGCAGAACATGATCGTTGACGATCCGATTGCCAGCCATCGCAACTGCGGTGCAACCGGCACCGCGACCTGCTCCATCCAGGGCGATGAAGGACGTGTGCGCGGCATCGAGCTGGAGGGCCGTATCACGCCGATCGAGGGCTTCAGTCTGATCGGCGCGGCATCGCGCATGGATTCGGAGATGATCCGTTCGGCGCCCTACAAGGGCAGGCAGCTGGCGATGGTGCCGGACTACACCGCCTCGTTCTGGGCCGACTACACCGTCCAGGGCGGCGCGCTCGCCGGGCTGAGTCTGGCGGCGGGCGCGCGCTACAACGGAGCCAGCTACGGCGACAGCGCCAACCTGTACCGGATTCCGTCGTACACCCTGTTCGATGCGGCGATCCGTTACGACCTGGGCCAGGTTGGCAGCACCCGCGTGCTGCTCGCGCTCAATGCGAGCAATCTGGCCGACAAGCGCTTCGTGTCCACGTGCACCGGAGTGTCCTCGTGCTACTACGGCAGCGGACGCAGCGTGATGGCCACAGCCACGTTCGGCTGGTAACCGCCGCGCTTCCGGTAGCGCCGCCCTCTGGTCGGCTGCTCTGGACGGTGATCGTGCGTCGGTGGCCCCAGCCGGGCAGAGCCCGGCTCTACGGGGTGACGGTGCGTCGCGCCGTAGCGCCGCCCTCTGGTCGGCTGCTGTGGACGGTGATCGCGCGTCGGTAGCCCCAGCCGGGCAGAGCCCGGCTCTACGGGGTGACGGTGCGTCGCGCTGGTGTAGAGCCGCCCTCTGGCCGGCTGCTCTGGACGGTGATCGTGCGTCGGTGGCCGCAGCCGGGCAGAGCCCGGCTCTACGAGGGTGGCGGCGCGTCGCGCTGGTGTAGAGCCGCCCTCTGGTCGGCTGCTTTGGACGGTGATTGCGCGTTGAAGGCCCCAGCCGGGCAGAGCCCGGCGCTACGGGGTTGGCGGCGCGTCGCGCTGGTGTAGAGCCGCCCTCTGGTCGGCTGCTGTGGACGGTGATTGTGCGTCGGTGGCCCCAGCCGGGCAGAGCCCGGCTCTACGGGGTGGCGGTGCGTCGTGCTGGTGTAGAGCCGCCCTCTGGTCGGCTGCTTTGGACGGTGATTGCGCGTTGAAGGCCCCAGCCGGGCAGAGCCCGGCTCTACGGGGTGACGGTGCGTTGCGCTGGTGTAGAGCCGCCCTCTGGTCGGCTGCTGTGGACGGGGATCGTGTGTCGGTGGCCCCAGCCGGGCAGAGCCCGGCTCTACGGGGTTGGCGGCGCGTCGCGCTGGTGTAGAGCCGCCCTCTGGTCGGCTGCTGTGGACGGTGATCGTGTGTCGGTGGCCGGAGCCGGGCAGAGCCCGGCTCTACGAGGGTGGCGGCGCATCGCGCTGGTGTAGAGCCGCCCTCTGGTCGGCTGCTTTGGACGGTGATCGCGCGTCGGTGGCCCCAGCCGGGCAGAGCCCGGCGCTACGTGGGGTCTGCTACTACTACCAGGGGTACGCCGCGCTGCGGATGCTGCAGCACGATCACCGGTTGCTGGTAGACGCGACCCAGCGTCGCCTCGGTCAGTACGTCGGCCGGGGCGCCATCGGCCGCCACCCTGCCCTGCTCCAGCAGCACGATGCGGTCGGCATGGCCCGCCGCAAGATTCAGGTCGTGCAACACCACGATCACGCACGCACCGGCGTCGGCCAGGGCGCGCACGCTGCGCAGCGTGCGCTCCTGGTGGCGCAGATCCAGTGCCGCGGTAGGTTCGTCCAAAAGCAGCAACGGCGTCTGCTGGGCCAGGACGCGCGCGAAGGTGGTGCGTGCCGATTCGCCGCCCGACAACTGCTGCACCTCGCGCAGGCGGAGGGCCTGCAGTTCGGCGGCGTCGATGGCCTGCTCCACCTGCGCATCATCCACCACGGGATCCGGCGGATGCGGCAAGCGCCCCATCGCCACCACCTCCTCGACGCTGAAGGCGAACCGCACGCCGTGCTCCTGCGGCATCACTGCGCGCTCGCGGGCCAATGCGCCCGCCGTATAGCCGGCCAACGGCCGACCCTGCAGCAGCACCTCCCCCGCGTCGGGCCGCAGGTCGCCTGCCGCCACCGCCAGCAATGTCGATTTGCCGGCGCCGTTCGGACCCACCAGGGCGGTCACCGTGCCTGGCACGAAATCCAGCGCGATGCCGTGCAGAATCTCCCGCTGCTGGCGGCGCACGATCACTCCGCGCATCCGCAGCAGCGCGCTCATGGGGTGTCCTTGCGGCGCTGCTGCAGCACCAGCCACAGGAAGAACGGCGCGCCCAGCGCGGCCGAGAACAGTCCAAGCGGAATCTCCGCCGGCGGATCCAGGGTGCGCGCGGCGGTATCGGCAATCACGATCAGCACCGCGCCGAGGATGCCCGATACCGGCAACAGCCAGCGATGCCCCGGACCCACCAGCATCCGCGCCACGTGGGGCACCACCAGTCCAACGAAGCTCACCGAGCCCGCGAAGGCGACCGCCGCGCCAACCAGCAGTGCGCTGAAGGCCACCAGGCGCCGCCGCGTGCGTGCCACGTCCAGCCCCAGGTGCTGCGCCTGGCGCTCACCGAGAGCCAGCATGTCCAGCGGCGTCGCCAGACGTTGCAGGGCCAGCGCACCGATCGCGAAGAACGGCACCACCGCCACCACATCAGGCCAGCTTGCGCGCGCCAGTGAACCCATCTGCCAGAACACCAGCGACTGCAGCTCGCTTTCGCTGGCGATGTACGTAAGGAATCCGATCAGTGCCGAGCAGAACGCCGCCATCGCGATGCCCACCAGCAACAGCGTGGCATTGCCACTGCCCTTGCCCGGCCGCGCCAGCGCGTAGGTCAGACCGATGGCCAGCGCGCCACCGACAAAGGCGGCTACCGGCACGATCCACCCCGCCGCCCCGGCCGCGCCCAGCACGATGGCGGCCACCGCGCCCAGCGCCGCGCCCTGGCTGACACCCACGATGCCCGGATCAGCCAGCGGGTTGCCGAACAGGCCCTGCAGGCTCGCGCCGGCCATCGCCAGTGCCGCGCCGACCATCGCGCCGAGCAACGCGCGCGGTATGCGCAGTTGCCAGACCACCGCGAGATCCCGGGCGCTGACCGATTGCGGGTCCGCCAGCCCCAGCTTCACGCCGATCGCCTGCAGCACCTCCAGCAGCGGCAAGCGCAACGGCCCCACCGCGAACGAGGCCAGCACGGCCACCAGCAGCGCCGCGGCAGCCAGCAGCAGCATGCCGCGGCCCCGGCGACGACGGCGGTCGGCAGGACTCATGCCGGCGGCAGCGCCGCCAACGCCTTGGCCAGCGCAAGCGCCCCGACGCCGGACCCGACGCTCGCGTACTTGAGCTGCACGTCCGGCATCACCCAGACGCGATTGGCCTGCCCGGCCGGCGTCTGCCTGAGCGTGGGATACGCCTTCCACAGGCCCTCGGCGCCGCCGAACAGGGCCAGATCGTGCCCGGTCACCAGAATCACCTCCGGTGCCGCCGCGAGCACGCCTTCATTGCTCAATGCCGAGTAATTCGCCACCCCGGCCTCGGTGCCGATGTTGACCCCACCGGCCAGCGCGATCAGTCTGGCCGACGCGCTGTCCGCACCGGCGACGGTCGGTGCGCCACCGGCACCGGTCGCCGATACATGGATGACCCGCGCGGCGCGGCCGCTGGCCGTGCCGATGGCGGCGGCCTCGTCCAGCTGCTGCTGCACCTGACGGGCCAACTGCACACCCGCGTCGGCCAGACCGACGGCGGCGGCAATCTTGCGCACCTTGTCCGGCGCGGCCTGCAGATCGTCCACCACCACCGCCGGCTCACCGACCGCACGCAGCTTCTGCGCCAGTTCGGTATGGCGGCGCAGACTGTTGCCCAGGAACAGCGAGCCCTGCAGGCTCAGCACGCCCTCCACACCCGTGGTGCGGTTGAACAGGAACTGATGCGGCGCGGCGCGACCGCTTTCCGTGGTGGTGTTCTTCGGTGCGGCAAACACCTGCTTGCCCAGTCCCAGCGCATCGAGCACCGCGATCACGTCGTCGCCGCCCACAATGATCCTGCTGGTGTCGTCGACCGTGACCGTGGCACCGTCGTCGGACTGCACCGTGGCCGGCAATACGGCGGCCTGCCCTGCCAGGGTCGGCAGCGCCCCGCCGTCCACACGCGTCCAGCCCGCCGGCAAGGCGCCGGCATCCTCGGCCGTCGTCGCCTGGGGCGTGGCGGCAGCCGTGTCGGCCGCCGGCGGCGTCGCCGTTCCACCACAGGCCGTCAATGCGACTGCCAGCGCAAGCGGCACCAGCCGCATGGAACCCATCGTTTTCATCATTGCTCCTTCGGCAGGGCGGCCGGCGGCCGCCCTGCACGGTAGTTACTGGCTGCGCAGAGCAAGGCGCGTGATGCGGTCGCCCTTGGGGTCTTCGGCGCCACGCGACTTGTTCACAGCGAACACGTTGCCCTTGCCATCGGCACGCACATGGTTGGGGAAGGTGCCACCGTCGAGGTTGCCGACGATCCTGCCCTCGCCATTGACCACGGTCACCGTGCCGGCACCACGATTGGTCACATAGGCCAGGCCGGAAACCGGCTCGAAGGCCACATTGAGCGCGCCTGCACCCACCGGCACGTCATGCAGCACCTTGCCACTGGCGACATCCACGATCAGCAGGTTGTCGCTGCCCTGCGAGGCCACGAACAGGCGATCGAGCCTGGCGTCATAGGCGACACCGGAGGCGCTGATCGAATTGCCGAGCGCGATGACCTTGTCGACCTTGCCGCTGGCCACATCGATGACCGCCGCTTCCGGCGTGCCGATGCTCACGGTGAACAGCTTGCCGCTGGCCTCGTCGAGCACCAGACTCATCGGCACGAACTTCCCGTCGTCCACGCCAGAGGCCAGCGTGATCGGCTCCAGCGCCTTGAAGGTTTTCGCATCGAACACCGACAGATGGTCTTCGCCGGTAGCCGAGGCGATCACCTTGCCGCGTTTGGTGTCCACGACCACGTCGCGGGCGTGCGGCACGGTGCCGACCGGGAACTGGTGCACCAGGCCCAGATCCGACTGCCGGTACACCGCCACGGTATCCTGGCGGGTATTGGTCACCCAGACATGTCCATTGGCATCGTCCACGCCCACGCCGTACACGGCGAACACGCTGCCGCCCTTGGCGTCGGGCACCTGCGCCGGGGTGATCGCCTTGATCACGTTCAGACGCGTCGGGTCCACCTTGAGCAGCTGCGACTGGGTGACCGGCGGGCGGCCGACTGCCGACGTGACGAACACGGCGTTGCTGGCCGGGCTGTATGCGCTCTGATACAGCCCCTGCACGAGCTTCGCCGACGACTGGTTGAATGCCTGCTGGCCACTCAACGGCAGGTTCGGCGACACCCGCAGCGACAGCACGGCCGCCGCATCGGGCTGGCTGGCGCGCACCACCACCGGGTGCTGGCCCGGCACTGCGTCGGCCGGGATGGCGATGGTGGCCTTGAAGTTGCCCTGCTCATCGACCACGTACGGGGTTGCGTTGAGCACGGTGTCGCCGCGCAGCAGGGTCACCCGCTGGCCCGGCACGAACTGGCGACCGGTCACATCGGCCTGGGTGCCAGGCACCACATTCTCGCCGCGGCTGCTGACCTGGCCGCGGAAGCCATTGGCAGGCGTGTCGAACACCGGCTGCGCGAATGCGCTGCTGGTAGCCATCGACAGCGCGAGCGCCAGGGTGGCCAGGCGCGGCAGGGAGTTGAATTTGTACATGGCAGTAACCTTCTGTTGGGGGCGCGCATCCGGCGCGTTGTCACAGGGATTGCCTCGGCGTGGCCGCGATCCATTGCGGCGGTGGCACGGGGCCACGGGTCTGCCTGGGTAGGAAAGACTCAATCGTCGGTGTGCGTCGCCGGCGTCGCCGCAGGCATCGCGCTGCGGTCGGCGATGCCGTACAGCGCGGTGAGCGCGGCCTTCAGGGATGCCGGCAACATCGGGCCGTGGCCGAGACCGGCGAACTCGCGATACGTGACGTGAAGGCCAGGCACCTCTTCCAGGCGTCGGCTCAACTGGTAGGCCGCGTCCGGCGCGGCCCCCCCGATGCGGCGCAGGTGCGCCACCACGCGGGGGTTGGTGAGATCGCGCACACCGCGGTTCCCGCGGCGCTCATCACCGCCAAGCATCAGCGTGAGCTGCGCCGGCGTGCCGCGATAGCTCCCCAGGAACTGCTGCTCCATCGCACCCTGCGGTGCACCCTGGCTCCACCACAGCGAGGGGCTGGCACTGATGTAGTGCTGGAATGCGGTCGGGTGCGTGTACAGCGTGCTGAGCACGAACAGGCCGCCCAGCGAATGGCCCCAAAGCGACTGCTGCTGCGTATCGATCGGCGTGCGGCGCTGCACCTCGGGCTTGATGCGCTGCGCGATCACGTCGTAGAACGCGGCCGCGCCTCCCCCAACGGATTGCACGCTGCCGTTCCCGTCGTCGGCCGTATCGACCCAGGCCGTGTAATCGAGCGTGCGCGCCTGTGAATCGATGCGCAGGTCGTTGTCGTAGCCGATGAACACCAGTACGGGCGCCTTGCCCGCGGCCAGCTCGCTGAGAATGCCCTGGTCGAACACCATCGCTGCAGCGTTGCCGTCTAGCATGTACAGCACCGGCGCGGGTGCGGTCGACGATGCCGTCGGCACCCCCAGATGGATACGCCAGCGACGGGTGTGGTCGGCGTTGTCGATCACTAAACGCTCGAAACGATAGCTCTGCGCCGGCTCGTCCAATACGGTGTGGCCGACCTTCTGCAGCGGATTGCGCTGCTGGGCCGCAGCGGGGGTCGAAACCGACAGGCCGATGGCGCACGCCAGCACGGCAAAGCAGTGCCATGCGGCCAACGGGGCAATCAGGATTCTGGACACGACAGGACACTCGTTCAGGGGCGCGGATCGCACCGCCCGCCGTGACGCGCGAGCGGAATTCATGACGCCAGTGTAACCCAAATGAGAATGGGTATCACTGGCATCGATGTAATCACGGTGGCGGCGTCATGCCGTGTTCACCCGTTCATCACGACGACGCGCGCATTAGTCTTCGCGCCTGCCGGGGGGAGGCGTGCCACACCTCGCTCATCTTCGAGCGACGCGGCACAGCATCGCGTCGCCGACATCACTGTGCACCGGTCGTTCTTGTCATCAGGAGCCCGTCGTCATGGTACCAGCGCACCCCCATTCCCCCACACGCTCAATCACCCGGGACCTTCGCCCCATGCGCGGATGCACCGCGCTTGCCTCGGCCATTGCCCTGAGCCTCCTCTTCGCACACAAGGCAGCCGCCCAGGCAGTGGTGGTGCAACCCGGCCAGACGGTCACACTGGTACCGGGCAGCGCGAATGAAGGGCGCGACTTCAACGTGCTCGGCACCCTCACCGTTCGTGGCGCACGCGTCGGTGCGATCGAAACCATCAACGGCAGCGGCGCGGTTGTGACCCTCGATGGAGCCACTGCCAGTGGCAGGGTAGCGTCCTATCAGGCCACGGTGACCGTTCGGGATTCGGTCATCACCACCACCGACACCAGCCCCGGGATCAACGGCTATGCCACCATCACCCACGGCCTGGCAAGCGGCGGCGCCGACGCGCCCAGAAGCGTCCTCACGCTGGTCAACAGCCAGATCACCGGCGGCACCGGCGGGCTGCAGTTCGCCGCCGGCGGAATCGTCAACGTGGCGGGCAGCACGCTGACCGGCGGCGTCAACGGCGCCCGTGCCATTGCAGGCTCCGCCGAGTTCCGCGCGGGCTCCAGGGTCATCGGCGGCACCAACGGCCTGCTGATGACGGTCACGGCCAGAAACCAGCCCATCAATTCCACGCCCGACGACTGGTACGTGCTCGTCGATGGCAGCACCCTGCAGGGACAGACGGGCAGCGCCATCCGGGTCAACCCGAACCTCACGCCGGAACTGGCGCGCATCACGGTGCAGAACGACGCAACACTGCTGGGCGGGAACGGCAACCTGGTCGAGGTGGCCGCCAATGCAGCGCTCGACTTCACGGCACGCACCAGCACACTCGCGGGCGATTTCATCATGGATGCCGCCGCCGGCGACACCACGCTGCGGTTTCTGGACGGTCTGCGGCTGACGGGCCGCGTGCGGGGTGGCGCAGACGTCATCGTCGACCAGGGCGGCCGCTGGCTGCTCAGCGGGAACAGCAACACCGGCAACCTGACCCTGGGGGCAGGCAGCGACATCCTGCTGGGCGACACGGGCCAGTTCGCACAGCTCACCGTTGTCGGCAACTACATCGGCCAGGGCGGCACGCTGCATTTCAATACCGTGCTTGCCGACGATGCGGGCGACACGTCCACGTTGCGCGTGACCGGTGCGACGGGCGGCACCACGCAGGTCGCCGTGACCAACATCAACGGTGCCGGCGCACAGACCGTCAACGGCATCCGCCTGGTCCGGGTCGAAGGAGCCTCCAACGGTCGATTCGTGCTGCAGGGACGTGCCATCGGTGGCATGTACGAGTACTTCCTGCACAAAGGCACCGATGCCGCGCCGGCCAATGGCAACTGGTATCTGCGCTCGACCTATACCGGCAACCCCTGCGATATCAATCCGGATGCGCCGGGTTGCGTGCCGGTGATACCTGTTGATCCGGTGGATCCCGTCGATCCGGTGGATCCGGTGGATCCCGTCGATCCGGTGGATCCGGTGGACCCCGTGGACCCCGTGGACCCCGTGGACCCCGTGGACCCCGTCGATCCAGTAGATCCGTCGGATCCGGTCATCCCGGTGGATCCCGTCGACCCCGTTGATCCGGTCGACCCCATTGACCCCGACCCTGCCGACCCCGTTCCGGTGCTCCGCCCCGAACCGGGGGCGTACCTGGCCAATCAGGCGGCCGCTGTGCAGATGTTCCAGCTGCGCCGCCACGACCGCGGCGCGCCGGGGCTGGATGGCGAAAGCAACGGCACCTGGATCCTGGGCAGGCGCGATCAGCTGCAGGCCACCATCGCCGGCCAGGTGGAGACCACCACCCACACCGACGCAGTGCATCTGGGTACCGATCTCTGGCGGTGGGGCCAGCGCGGACGCGGCCAGATCGGACTGATGCTGGCCACCGGCCAGGCACGGACCGAGGCGCGCTCGCAGCTCTCCGGTTACCGCACCCGCGGCAAGGTCCGCGGCGACGCGGTCGGCCTGTACGCGGGCTGGGTGCAGGACAGCGACAGCCGTCGTGGCGCGTATGTGGATGCCTGGGCCCAGTACGCGCGCTTTGACAACGAGGTGCAGGGCGACAGCCTGACGAAGGAAACCTACGACGCCCGCAGCCGCAGCGCATCGCTGGAAGCAGGCTACGCCTGGCGGCTGCACGCCTCGGATGAGGGCGAACTGTATCTGCAGCCGCAGGTGCAGCTGGTCTATACCGACATCACCAGCGATCGCGTGCAGGAGGCCAACGGCACCCTCGTCGAAGACGACACCGCTGGCGGCCTGCAGAGCCGCGTGGGCCTGCGCCTGTTCGGCAATCGCATCGGTGCGGGCAACCGGGTCCAACCGTTCCTGGCGATCAACTGGCTGCACAGCGCCCGCGCTGAAGTGCTGCGTTTCAATGCCGAACGTCTCGATGCGGATCTGCCTGACAGCCGCTATGAGGCCCAGGCCGGCGCCCAGCTGCAGCTGGGTCAGCGCTGGCTGGCGTGGGGTGACCTGCGGGTTCAGCGCGGCAACAACGGCTATCGCGATGCCGCCGCGCAGATCGGCCTGCGGGCGGCATGGTGACGTGAACGGCCGGAGCGTGCGCGCTCCGGCCAACATCATTGCGCAATCCGGACGCCCTTATGGATCCGCATCGAAGATCACGGTGACATCACCCCGATAGTGGCTTCCGGGATGATCCAGCATCCGCAGTACAGGCGCCCCGTTGACAGCAAAATCCAGGCGCGAGGGCCGACGGATGACGAACGAATCGGCGGCAAACACCGGTGCGGTCATGATGCTCGTCAGGGGTACAAGCACAGCTTCCTCACCTGCGCCGAGGCGATGGAAGCCTGGCATTGTCAGCCGGATATCGAGCGGGACATCGTCAGCGGCGACCGTCTGGTTCCGCAGCGCGCATCGCCCGTCAGGGAACACGTGTTCGCATGTCAGCGAAACACTGAACCGGCCCGAGCTGCTGATCTGGAATGGAAGCTCTTTTTCCAGTGCCTTGGGCGCGATGCCGTGGTCGCTCCACTGGGTCCACCCTCCTCGCGGCATCAGAATGGCGCGGTCGCTGCCCGGCGCAAGGTCGAGCTGGAAGGCGTGGCGGACCTCCAATGAAAAGTGGATGTTGACGACGGAATCATCGAGCACCACCCCGTCGCCGAGATCGAAGTCCGCGCCCTCCCCTGTGCCGCCGACCCGGAACGTCGTCTGTCCCGTATAGAGACCGCTACGCATCGACAACGGAGCAGGCGTGGTCAGGCTGTAGGTGATGTCGAACTGGTTCATGTCGTAGTTGTTCGCCGTGATCCAGTCCAGCCCACAGGCCACGCTCCCTTCGCCACCGTCGCGACGAAGCAGCATCCGCATGATCGTGCGGTTGTGCGAATTGGTATTTCTCAGCCCGAACGTGCAGTTGCGTGCCCCACCGGTCGATGCCGGCTCCGTCGGGCCATCGCCGTCCGTGTCCCGAAGTCGCATCGCTGCACCGATGATCCGGAAGGTAAGATCGAAGCTGTGGGCACCATCCTCCGACGTGACGCGTACGATGCGCGGCGGGGGCATGCCGATGTAGAACGACCCTCGACCATAGCCACTGCGCCCATCCCCCTGCTTGGTACCGCGGATCTTGGTGTCGATGCTCCACCAGTTGCTGGCGATGCAGGAGGGAAGATGCGTGCCCGCGCATACCCCCGACCAGGGGGTCGTGTTGACGAACTGACGCTGGTCGGGATTGCCGATGTCCGGCTTGAACTCGGCGCTGATGTAAATATCGGCCGCCTGTGCGGCAGTCAGGAACAAGCAGATCGGCAGGGCGACCAGCACGCGCGCCAGGCAGCGCATCAGCGTGCGGGATGGTTGGGGCCGGTTCATGGCAGCGCGTCTCCTCGGGAAGCATCGGATGCGACGGTGGTCGCGGTGAGGCGGTTGTCCGGACACTGGAGAATGCCGGCCATCCAGGTATCGTGAGGCGGTCGCGTGGCCGTTCCATCCAGCACGAACGTACAGTCCTGCACGCGCGGGTGGCGCACCTGCAGAGCAGGAGAACGCACACTCAACTCCAGTGTGAAGAAGCCATCGGCTTCGGCGACGCTGCGCCCGGCGTGGTTGTGGATGTGCGCGCCGGCGAGCGGCTGACCGTCAGCATCCTGCAGCCGTCCCATGACAGTGACGGTCGAGACGATATCGACCTTCCCATAGGCCACCCCACCCTTGTTGAGATGGTAGGACAGACGGCCGGGCTGGATAGCGGCGGCCGGCGCGGCGCGCCCCTCGAAGTCGATCTGCAGCGCGCCACTGCCGTAGGCGGCGACCGGCACGAAATTGCGTCCCGGCCGCAGAACATGCGAGCCACCCCGACTGTCGTCCGCGCGAAGCGCTACGTCGGGAAGGTCGGAGCTGACGTCCACGATCATGCCCGTGTCGGCGCTTCCGCCCGGTGCCGCGCCGATGACCGCCAGCCGCCCGGCACCGAGGGCGATGGTGCTCTCCAGATTGAGCCCACCCCCGACATGCCCTTCCTGCGACGTCCTCTGCGCGTACGCATCGCCGTGCACGAGCGGGTGTTCAAACCGCGCGTTGCCGCTGAGCCCAAGGCCCTCGCGGTCCACCGTGGCCTGCCCGGCGAGACTGCGCAGCGTATGCGCCTCGAAGGTCTGCTGGACACCGGCAGCGGCGTACAGGTCCCGGCCACCGGCGGTACCGGTGCGGCTGCCAAGGCTGCCGCTGTAGCGGCGCCCATGCTCGCCCAGCGCCAGACTGAGGGTGAAGTCAACGCCGCGATCCCGTCGCGCGCCGGTGCCGAGGTTGGCCGGGCGCTCGAAGATCGATGTCCGCCACGTCGCGTCCGTGCCGAACAGCTGCTGACGCCGGCTGAAGGACAGGTCCATCCCCACGCCCCTGCTCACACCCTGATGACGCGATACGCGGCCGGAGAGATGACTGCGGTCATCAACGCGATGGCTCACACCCACTGCACTGGTCTGCAGCCAACCCGCTCCGCGCTCCTGCACGGGCAGCGCCGCCGGGGATGGATCGTCTGAGGACCGGCGCGCCTGCCAGCTGCGATTGTGTGATGCCGTCACGGTGCCACGCCGGTAGCGCAGCAGCCCGTGGATATCCAGCCCCCGCCCTTCGTGTCGCGTGGCGTAGGCATTGGTGTACAGGTTGGCCCAGTCGTTGGCGTGCCAATCCACCGACGCGGCCACTGCCGCGTGATCGCCCACCTGGTGGGCGGACAACCCGAGCACTGCCCGCGCATGGGCCAGATAGTTGACGATGGCACCTGCCGCCAGACGCCCCCTGTCCGGGTCTCCCGCACTGTCGAACAGGCTCCGCTGCTGTCCAACGAACGCGCTGTAGCGCCAACGCCGGCTCGGATCGCCCCAATGGCTCGGCTTGTGAATCAGCGCGGTTTCGCGGGAGGTTTCGCGCCCGTCTTCGATGATCCGCAGCTCGACGTCGTAGATGCCCCCCGGCAACCGGCGGGTGTCGACCTGCTGGAGGCCTGGTTGCAAGGCCTGGGACAGGATCAGGGCACCGTCGCGGTACACCTCGAGCGCGCCTTCACGACTGGCGGTGACATACACCGGATACAGGCTGGGCGCCCGGGTATCCACCACGAGGCTGTCCGAGGAGCCGGCCATGACACCGATGGCGGTATGGCGGCTGCTGCCAGGCCCCCGCGGCTGCCGGGTGACCCCTTGGTAGGTCGGCAGAAAGTAACCCGCGCGCACGAACGCATCGCCCAGCTCGCGCTGGGCGTAGAGGCTTTGCACTGCATGGCGCATGCCGTTGCGCGCTTCACTGCCACGGTCCGCCTGGTAGGCACCCACCGTGGTCCATGCGCCGAGACTGCCCTGCAGATCCAGGGCATAGCGGCCTGCGGCATCGGCACCCTCGCCAGCGTGGACATTCAGCTGGTGCCGCAGGATAAGGCCGCGACTCCCGCCGTCCGGCAAGGCATGGTGCCGCGGCCGCTCCGATGCGCCACCCTCACGGGTCGCGATGGACACCAGCGAGCTTTCCAGGCTGTAGTGAAGCCGCTCCAGGCCTTCCCGGCAGTCCCGATGGCACGGACCGAGCGGTCGTGGATCGCGCAGGACGGCCAGCCAGCGGGCGCGTTCCGGCTCCGGCAAGGGGCTGTCGTGGCTCGCGGCGAAGTCGATCAGCGACAGGGTGTTGTCGCGCGAGACCAGTGCCCGCGCATCACCGAGATGGCGGCCATCCTTCTCCACACGCACCACCAGAGGGACGTCGAAAAAGTGATCGCGGAAGTCGTCGGGGAGCGTGCCGGCCTGGTCCATCACGCTGATGCTCTCCAATGCAGCCGGCGCCGCCTGTGCCGCCGCACAGCCGCAATACAGGATCGCAGCGGTGGCAAGGGGACGAAGACGCAGCAGCATTGGAGTTCCTCTGAATGGAGGGAGGGGCGCATGCGCCCCTCCAGACGGGCAGCCGAAGCGGCCCGGGTGACGCGGCGTGCCTTACGGGGTGCCGCTTTCGAACATCATGAAAACGTTGCCCTGGTAGTTGCCCTGCGCGTACTCGGCACCAGCGGGTGCTGCGGCGGCGATGACCACGGCGGCGCGCTTGCTGGCCGATGCTTCGATCGCACTGGCGACCTCGACTGCGTTGGCCGCGCCGACCTCCAGCGCCTGACCGGCCACGGTCACGGTCATGTCGATGCTGTCACCGGCACTGACCAGCATCGCGTCGGTGCTGAGGTAGGCATTGATCGCCCCAAGGCCGCTCTTCATGTCGAGCTGCTGCTGGATCGGGTCCAGTCGCTGCGCGGCGATATCCCAACGCATGGCCTGGACCTGGCCCGCCCAGTCGCCGACCGGCGAAATCTGCAGGCCGGTGGCGGAAGGAACGATGGCTTCGACGGTGACCTGCAGCGGGAACTGCTCCGGTGCGGCCATTGCAGCGGACGGGGCCATGATCATGGCAGCCACGAGAGACAGGGTGTTGGTGTTGATACGCATTGCGGTGTTCTCCAACGGTGGAATGTGCCGCCGGTGCGTCCGGACGGCGGATGATGGTTCCTCCCGGAACCTACGGGTTGAGCAGGACGCGCTTGCGGGCGTCCCCCTCGACGATCTCGAAGCGATGCGTCTGACCGGGACCGTGCGCGAAGGTCTCCACGCGCTGCGGCAGCAGGTGGATCCTGCGCGGCGGTGAGCAGGGCTCGGCTTTGCCGTCAATGCCGCACTGACGCACGTCGTCAAGCACCACGGTGGTGTTGCCGGCATTGCGGACGACTGTCTGAGCGTCGCTGGCATCAACGCGCGTGTCGTAGGTCGTGCCATCGGGATGCACAATCACGAATACCCCGTATCCGGTAAGCACATTGACCCCGGCCAGCAACCCCTTGCGGTAGTCGTCGGCCTCGGCGTCGGTCAGCGCGAACTCGTCCTCGCGCTTTGGCATCACCGGAACGAAGCGCACCCGGTAGTAGCGTTCGGCGGAGCGATCACCCTGGAACAGCAGGCGGGTAGCCTGCTGCCCCTGCGCAGGGACGATCAGACGCGACGGGCTGGCAATCAGAGCGTTGCCCTGCCCGTCCACGCGCGCGGTATCGACCGGGACTTCGGTCGCCTTGCCATCGGGTCCGTAGCGCACCTCAGCAATCTCCACCCGCACGAACGCGGTGGCATTGCCGGTGTTGCGTACGCGC
This sequence comes from Stenotrophomonas sp. NPDC077421, assembly GCF_049545505.1. Classification (NCBI taxonomy): domain Bacteria; kingdom Pseudomonadati; phylum Pseudomonadota; class Gammaproteobacteria; order Lysobacterales; family Lysobacteraceae; genus Stenotrophomonas; species Stenotrophomonas sp. NPDC077421. Next base: position 84,196 of record NZ_JBMWDP010000006.1, read on the forward strand.
TTGAGCAGCGCGCCCTGTCCGGGAGCGGCGTACTCGTACATCGCACCGACATTGATCGACGGCGTGCCGGCAAGCGACGGCGCAGCCAGCACGGCCGAGGCCGCGAGCAGAAGGAGGCGCTTCATGGGTGGAAACTCCACGAAAGTGAAAGAAGTCGATGCAGGCCGGCGCACGGCGGCAGCCTTGCCAAGGAGCGCCACGGTACGCCCCGCCCCGGCGGGTGCGTATGCAATTTGTTTCAACGCGCACTGCAACTACTTGCAAGTCCGGCGAAGGCGTTCACGTCAGGCAGCCAGAAAAAGAAACGCCCCGCAATGCGGGGCGTTGGCGCGTTCCAGCGGCTGTGGCGGTCGTCGGCTATTGCGTGGCGTCCTTCTTCCATGCTGCAACGTCGGCACGCACTGCGGCGAGCAGCGCATCCAGTGCCTCGCGGTCGTACATCCGGCCGCGCAGGACCACCGAATCGATGGCACGCGTGGCGGAAATGTCCTGCAGCGGATTGCGCTCCAGCAGCACCAGGTCGGCGGCCTTGCCTGCGGCCACGCTGCCGTAGCGGTCCAGCCTGCCAAACCACGCCGGGCCGGCGCGGGTGGCGGCAGAGAGTGCCTGTGTCGGCGTCAATCCTTCCTTGACGAACAGCGCCAGTTCCTCGTGCAGTCCGATGCCCGGATAATTGAAGGAGTTGAGGAAGCCGGCATCGGTGCCAGCCATGAGCGTCACGCCGGCCTCCTGCAGCAGCGGCAGCACGGCGGCCACCTGGTGGTACTCCCGATGGCGCGCCTCGATCTGCGCCGGCGTCGCCTTGGCCGCACGCTCCACGCGCCAGGCATAGGTGGCCTGCAGCTTCGGGCCGATGTAGGCCAGATACGGATCGTGCGCGTGGTCGTCCTCATCCAGGAAGTCGAGAATGCGCCCGCCGTTGAGTGTCGGGGTGACATACACGCCCTTGGCGGCGAAAGCGCGATAGGCCGCCATTGCGGTGTCACGATCAAATCCGGCCGCGAGCCGGCGGTTGGCTTCCGCACGGTCGATGCGCTTGGCGGCAACGTCGGCCGCGATGGCCGCCTCATCCTTCACGCCCGCCTTGTACGCATAGTCGAGGTGCTCTATCGAGCTGATCCCGGCATCCACCGCCTGCTGCACGGTCAGCGCCATCGGGATATGGCCCGATGCACGCAGTCCGTTGGCGCGCGCGCCCCGGACGGCGGCCAGGAACAGGTCCGGGGTGAGCGTGCTGTCGGTGATCTTCACGAAATCCACCTGGTCGCGCTTGAGCCGCACGAATGCCGCATCGAGATCGGCCGGGCTGCCTACCTCGATCGTGCCCTTCCAGACCGGCTTGATGCCCTCGATCTTGGCGCCGGAGGTGAACAACTGCGGTCCCGCCAGCTCCCCGCGACGGATCTGCCCGCGCCACGCCAGCACCTGCCCGGGCAGATCGCCGGAGGCATCGCGCACGGTGGTGATGCCGTGCGCGATGTACAGCGGCAGCAACGCCTTGTTCTCTTCGATCAGCGCAGGACCGCCACCAAAGTGCACGTGCATGTCCCACAAGCCGGGAATCAGGTAGCGCTCCCTGCCCTCGACGCGGCGCGACGCCGTCCACTCCCTGGCGATGGCACGGTCTTCACCGACCGCCACGATGTCCTCCCCCCGCACCACCACGCTCTGGCCGGGGATCGTGCGGCCGTGTTCGACGTCCACGATCGTGGCGTGCTGGATCATCAGGTCGGCATGTTCGGCCGCGGCGGCCGAGGCGGACAGCGTGAGCAGGACAGGCAGGGCAAGGCGGAATGTGGCGTTCATGGCTACCGGGAAAGAAGACTCCCCGGCACCTTAAAGCGCCGGGGAGGCCATTCACCAGTTAAATTTTGCACTGCTGCATATTCAGCCAGCCACTGCGCTTACGCTTCGCCCTGCATCGCCGGGCGCGCCTGAACCTGCGCCAGCCAGGCCTGCACATGCGCATGCCCCTCCACGCCCGCCCCCACATACGTGCCATAGCCGACCACCTGCGCAACCACCAGATCCGCCAGCGAATAGGCCGGCCCGAGCATCCACGGCCTGTCTGCCAGGCGCGCGTCGAGGATGTCGAGCAGTTGCCGTGCGTCATGCAGCGCTACGGACGCGTGGTCGGCACTGCGCAAGGGGCCGTCCATCGTCGCCAGCCGCAGCGCGTGGATGGCGGCCATGTAGGTCACATAGGCCCATGCACACCAGGACATCGCCTGCAGCCGCTCCGGCGTGTCCTCGGCCGGCCACAATCCCTTGGCCACGCCGAATCGCGCGCCGAGCCACAGATGGATGGCCAGGCCTTCGAAGATCGGGGTGCCATTCACCACCAGGCAAGGCACCTTGCCGTTGGGATTGATCGCCAGATACTCCGGGGTGCGCTGTTCGCCGTTGCGGATGTCGATGCGCACACGGTCATGCGGCACATCCAGTTCGGCCAGCGCGCAGGCCACCGGGGTGGCGCTGGACATGGGGTGCCAATAGAAGACGAGGGACATGCAGAACTCCTGGGTCAGGAACGTAGGAAAGGTGCGCCGCCGATGGGCTTGCACCGCCAGCACAGGCTAGCGACCATTGCGGACAGCTTCTGTCCTCGATAGACGGCACCCTGCCACCATGCTCACCACCTCCGCCCGCCTCCTGCGCCTGCTCGCGCTGCTGCAATCCCGTCCGCATTGGACCGGCGCCGGCCTCGCCGAGGTCATGACAGTGCACCCGCGTACCCTGCGCCGCGATATCGACCGCCTGCGCGCACTCGGCTACCCGATCCAGGCCAGCAGCGGAGTGGCGGGCGGCTACGCTTTCCGTGCCGGTCGCGCGCTTCCGCCGGTGCTGCTGGATGACGAAGAGGCGCTGGCGGCAGCACTGGCACTGCGCACCGCCGTCACCGGCACCATCAGTGGCATCGAGCAGACCGCGATCACCGCGCTGGTCAAGCTGGAACAGGTGATGCCGCCGCGGCTGCGCCGGCGGCTGGACGCGCTGCGATCGACGATCCTGCCGCTGGGCCAGCGCGGCCCCGTGGTGGATGCCGCGCTGCTGGCCACCCTGGCCGGCGCCTGCCGCGACCAGCTGCACCTGCACTTCGACTACGCCGACAAAAAGGGCCACGCCAGCCATCGCTGCGTCGAACCGCACGGCGTGGTCAACGCCGAACGCCGCTGGTATCTGGTGGCCTGGGATACCGCCCGCACCGACTGGCGCACCTTCCGCATCGACCGCATCACCGCGGCCCCATCGGTCGGCGCACACTTCCGGCCCCGCCCCCCGCCCGACGATGGCGACCTGCGCGGATTTGTCGATCGTGCGCTGACGCTCGGCGGCCGCAGCGACGGTGCCGAGGTGATCCTGCATGCACCGCTGGCGGAGATGCGCCAGCGCATTCCCGCATCGGCCGGCGTGCTCGACGCCGTGGATGCGCAGCGCTGCCGGCTGCGCTGCACGGCCTATCCGATGGGCGAAGTGGTGTATTGGCTGCTCGCCCTGGAGCTGGAGTTCGAGGTGGTGGGCCCACCGGCGCTGCGCGAGCGTCTGCGCGAGGCGGGTGACCGCGTGGCGCGCAGTCTCGCGGACGCCGCAACGGACGCCAACCGCTAGCTGCGCCGCCATTTGCCGCCAGCCGGTGCCCATGCTAGAACGCAGGCCCATGCCGAAGTTGGATGCCACCATGTCCGCCAGTGCGAAACCGAATCGAACGCTGTTCGACCTGGATCTGCTGCGGGCGATGGTCACGGTCGCCGACTGCGGCAGCTTCACCACCGCCGCCGCGCGCCTGCACTCGACCCAGTCAACGGTCAGCCAGAAGATCCGTCGCCTGGAAGACATGGCCGGGCATGCCCTGTTGATCCGGGCCAATCGCGACGTTCATCCCACCGACGCCGGCCAGACCCTGCTCGCACATGCCCGCCAGATGCTGGCCCTCAACGATCAGCTGCGCGAAGCGCTGGCCGGCGCCACCGTGGCGGTCACCGTCCGCCTCGGCGTGCCCGAGGACTTCGTCAGCGCCCGCGTCACACAACTGCTGGGGGCCTTCAACCGCCGGCACCCGCAGGTGAAGCTGGAGGTGACCAGCGGCCTGAGCCGGGATCTGGCCAACGGCTACGACCACGGCGAACTGGACCTGGTGCTGGTCAAGCAGCGCCGGCACGCCCGCGCCGCGAACGCCTGCTGGCCCGAGACGATGCGCTGGGTGGACAGTGCGCGCAGCCCCTGCTTCCAGCAGGATCCTGTGCCGCTGGTGACCTTTCCGCCGCGCGGCCTGTACCGTGACGAACTGATCGATGCGATCGAAGCGCTGGGACGCCGGTGGCGCATCGCCTTCACCAGTTCCAGCCTTGGCGGCATCCAGGGCGCGGTTGCCGACGGCATGGGCATCAGCCTGCTGCCGGCCCGCGCGGTCACCCGTGAGCACACTCCGCTTGGCGCCCGGCAGGGGCTGCGCACGGTGGACAGCATCGAAATCGCGATGCTGCACCGGACCAACGCCGACCCGCTGGTGCTGGCGCTGGCCGACCGGCTCGCCCGCCTGCTGGAACGCCCGTCACGCTGATGCGATCACGCATCTGCATCGTCCCGATGGGTGCGGATGCGAAGTGCTTCCTGCACAAGGCGCAAGCACTTGGACAGTGACGGACACCTCCTTTAGCACATAGGAATCGTCCTAAAGTCGCTATCGGGCGTCTCGGGGATCGGGCGGAAAAGGGAGAATGTGTCACCTCCCAGATCGCGCGACCCCCTTGTCCAACGACATCCTGATCGCATGAACGGACACCCTGCCGACGCCACACTCAAGATCGCCCTGCTGGACGATCACGACGTCGTCCGCCACGGCACCCGCATCCATCTGTCCAACGACTGGCGCTTCGACGTCGTCGGCAGCCACGGACACAGCAACGCACTGCTGACGACACTGGCAAGCCGCCCCGTGGATGTCGCCATCGTGGATTACGCGCTGTCGGCCACTGATGTCGAGGGGCTCGCGCTGGTCCGGCAGATCCGTCAACGCCATCCCCGGGTCGGCATCCTGGTGTTCTCGGCGCACGTCAACCGGGTGATCATCACCAGCGCACTGCACGCCGGCGCCAATGGCGTAGTGACCAAGAACGACCGCCTGGACGAGCTTGCCCGCGCGATCGTGCAGATCACCCAGGGCGAGAGCTACCTGCCGCCCGAGTATGGCTGCGACCCCGACGAGAGCCACCTGTCCAACGCCGAGCGCGAGGTGCTGCAACTGTGCATGACCGGCATGACAGTGTCGGAGATCGCACTCAAACGCCACCGCAGCATCAAGACCATCAGCACCCAGAAGCACGCCGCGTTCCGCAAGCTGGGGCTGCGCAGCGATGGCGACCTTTACACCCTGCGGCATCAGCTGGGCAACCTGTGAAACAGGCATTGACCTGCTGGCTCCTGCTGCTGGCGGCAGGATGCTCGCGCGATGCGACCGAGACCACCACCGCCGGCCGGCGCGAGGTGAACGTGGCAGTGGACCCGGCGCAGCGCAACCTCCTGTCCGCGCCGGATGCGCCGGCCAGGCACGCCAACCTCGCTGACGGCTATGCACAACTGGTGGCAGCCCATACCGGCCTTCGCTTCATCGAACGACCTCAACCGGATTTCAACAGCGCCGTGCAGTCCATCTGCGACGGGACGACCGATGTGATGCTCCTGGTGGGCCCGCTCGACGAGCACCCGTGCAGCGGCCTGCTGTTGTCCACCCCGTACTACCGCGGACGCGCGGTGCTGGCCGTCCGGCGCGGAACCACCGTGCCGGCGACGCTGGAAGCGATGACCACACAGCGGATCAGCGTGGTCAAAGGCGGCCGGCACGAAGCATGGCTGCGACGGCACCACCCCGCTGTCCAACGGGTTCCGCTACCCGACCTGCGCGCAACGCTGGCGGCGGTGGAGGCCGGCGCCGTGGATGCGAGCATGGGCCTGGACGCAACCACCCATCCGATCGTGCGCCGCGACTACGCCGGCAGCATGACGCTGGAGCTTCTGCCCGATACGGTGCCGGCGAGCCTGTACCTGCTGATGCACGACCGCAACAGGGACATCAAGCGACGCATCGAGGTGGCAATGGCCGCCATCACCCTCGAACAGCACACCGGACTGCTGCATCACTGGTCGCAGGCCACGCACATGATGCCGCCGACCTCGACGGCGGTACTGCATCATTTCCGTTGGGCGCTGATCAGCATCGTCTGCGCGGTCCTGCTCCTCGCTGCGGCTACCCTGTGGCTGCATGTCACCCAGCGTGCCGCGCTGCGCTCGCAACGCCGCCAGGCACGCTTCATCGGCGTGATGAGCCACGAAGTGCGCAACGCCAGCCAGGCACTGGTCAGCACGATCGACCTGCTGGGGCAGTCGCGGCTGGACCAGACGCAGCGGCAACTGGTGGATGCCGCCCACGCCGCAGGCGCCGGCCTGCGCAGCCTGCTGGGGCATGCCCTGGACTATTCGCGCATGCGCAGCGGGCGATTCCAGCCGTCCCTCGGCAATCATGACGCGCATGCGCTGGCCCGGCAGTGCGTGATGTCGGTGCGCCCGCTCGCCGAGAAGAAGGGGTTGATCCTCACATTGAATGTGACGCCCGATCCCCTGCCCACGCTGAAGCTGGACGCCGACAGCCTTCGCCAGCTCCTGAACAACCTCCTCGGCAATGCCCTCAAGTTCACCCATCAGGGCCGGATCGTGGTGAGCCTGGCACTGCAGTCGCCCACCACCGGCATGCAACTGCGGCTGAGTGTGAGCGACACCGGCATCGGCATCGCGCCGGACCGGTTGCCCCGCGTATTCGAGGCATTCACCCAGGCGCACGATTCGGATGCACTGACCAGCGGCGGCTCCGGCCTGGGCCTGTCGATCTGCCGCGACCTCGCCCGCGCGCTCGGCGGCGAAATCCTCGCCCACAGCGAGCCAGGCCAGGGCAGTCGCTTCGATGTCGTCCTGCCGGTGTCGCTGGCCAGCGACGCCCTCGAAGCCACCCCGGGCCCGGACCTGTCGCTGCCGCTTTCGATGCGCACACTGCTGCTGGTGGAAGACCACGCCATCAACCGCGCGGTCGTAGCCGAGCAGCTGGCGGCGCTCGGCGCCCGCGTCACCTCGGTGGGCGAAGGCACGGCTGCGTTGGCCGCGTTCGCGGTCACCCCGTTCGCTGCGGTCCTGCTCGATTGTGGCCTGGCCGACCTCAGCGGGTACCACGTCGCCACCACCATGCGCGAGATCGAGCGTCGCCTGGATCGTGCGCCATGCCGGATCGTGGCCTTCTCGGCTGCGCGCTCCTCCCGCCACACCACACGCTGCGAGGATGCCGGGATGGACGCCGTGCTGTGCAAGCCACTGCATACCGCCGACCTGCTGGCGGCGCTGCAGTTGGCCGACAGCGACAATCCCGCGGCCGCATGCCTGCACCCGCAGACCCAGCTGCTGGCGCGTTATGCCGCGTCGATGGAGGAGGATGCGGCGTCACTGGCCCAGGCGGTGGAAACAGGTACGCTGCCGCTTCTTCGCTACCGCGCCCACCGGCTGGCGGGCGTGCTGCGCATTCTGGGGCATCCCGATCTGGCCGATGTCGCCAACGACCTGCATGAGCTGGATGCGGACGACCCGGCGTTGTGGGCCGAGTCGGCGCGCCTGTGCAGCTATCTGCAGCCGCGCATCGCCGCGCTCGCGGACGGCGCGATCACTTCAGCTGCAGCGGGTACCGCTGCCACAGCACATGTACCAGAAACCCCGTGAGTTCCGGGTCCTTGCTGCTGATCGCTGCGCGGATCTTGTCGAGCAGAACCATGTCGCTGCAGCTGCGCACATCCGCGTGATCGGCCTGGCCGGCGCGGCGCGCGCGGTAGCGTGCCGCACGCTGGGCATCGGTCATGGCGTAGCCGAACGTGGGCGGACGGCCGCGCTTGCGCGGCAGCATCAGCTCCAGGGTGCCGGGGTCTTGTTCATCGCGCATGACGGACGAGGATGCGAACGGGGGCGCGCACGATATCGTGAGACATCACTTTAATCCAGCGTTTCGCGCGCTTTTTTTCATCCCGCCGCCGTCAACGCCATGTCTCGGCCACGCGCGCGCCCGCCCACACCAGCAGCATGCCGCCGGCCAAGCTGATGCCGAGGTACAGCGGCACCATCGGACTGCGGTCGGCGCGGACGAAAACCAGACTTTCCAGCATCATCGAGGAAAACGTGGTCAGCCCGCCGACCATGCCCACGATCAGGAACGCGCGCCAGTACAGCGCCGCACTGCCGCGGCTCTGCAGCCAGATCATGACGTAGCCGGCCACGAATGCACCCACCAGGTTGACCGTCAGCGTGCCCCACGGAAAGCCGGCACCAAACTGCCTCAGCAGCGCATCGCCGAGCATGAAGCGCAGTGCGGCGCCGAGAGCGCCGCCCGCCATCACCAGCCCAAGCTGCTGCCACCACACGGACATGCCACTCATTGCCCCGCCTCCCTGGCGGCGCGCGCCTCGGCACGCGCGGCGCGCAGGCGGTCGAGCTTATCCTTGAGTTTGATCTCCAGCCCGCGCGGTACCGGCTCGTAGTACACCCGTTCGCCCATCGCGTCGGGGAACCCGGTCTGGTCCAGCGCGATACCGCCCTCGGCGTCGTGGTCGTACTGGTAGGTCTTGCCGTAGCCCAGTTCCTTCATCAGCTTGGTCGGCGCGTTGCGCAGGTGCAGGGGTACTTCCTGGGTGCCGGATTCCCGGACGTCCTGCCGGGCACGGTTGAAGGCGGCGTAGCCGGCGTTCGACTTGGCGGTGCTGGCCAGGTACAGCACCAGCTGCGCGAAGGCCAGCTCCCCTTCCGGACTGCCCAGGCGCTCGTAGATATCCCAGGCCTCCAGCGCCATCGACTGCGCACGTGGATCGGCCAGGCCGATGTCCTCGATCGCCATGCGGGTCAGGCGGCGCGCCAGGTAGGACGGATCGCAGCCACCGTCAAGCATGCGCGTCAGCCAGTACAGGGCCGCATCCGGGTTGGAGCTGCGCACGGACTTGTGGAGTGCCGAGATCTGGTCGTAGAACTGCTCACCGCCTTTGTCAAAGCGCCGCGTGCGGTCGGCCAGCACCTGCAGCAGCATCTCCGGCGTGATCCGCCCGTCGTCGCCAACCGCCAGTTCGGCCGCGATTTCCAGCAGAGTGAGTGCGCGGCGGACATCGCCGTCGGCGGCCCTGGCAATCTCCAGCAGGGCGTCGAGCGATACGTCCACGGCCTCGCTACCGAGGCCGCGCCGATCGTCGCGCAGGGCGCGCTCGAGCGCGTCGACGATGTCGCCCGGCGACACCGCCTCAAGCACATGCACGCGGCACCGCGAGAGCAGCGCCGAGTTCAGTTCGAACGAGGGGTTTTCAGTGGTGGCGCCCACGAACACGATGGTGCCGCGTTCGATGTGCGGCAGGAACGCGTCCTGCTGGGCCTTGTTGAAGCGGTGCACCTCGTCGACGAAGAGCACGGTGCGACGGCCGTCGGCGAACCGCTGCGCGGCCTCCGCCAGCACCTGACGTACCTCCGGCAGCCCGGACAGCACCGCTGAGATCGCCCGGAACTCGGCGTCGGCATAGTGCGCCAGCAGCAGCGCCAGCGTGGTTTTGCCGCATCCCGGCGGCCCCCACAGAATCATCGAGTGCACGTGACCGGACTCGACAGCCCGGCGCAGCGCACTGCCAGGCGCGAGCAGCCGCTTCTGCCCGACCATTTCGTCCAGTGTCTGGGGGCGCATCCGCTCGGCGAGCGGACGCAGCGTGTCCCGATCCACGGTCAGCAGATCGGGTCCATTGAATGTCGTTCGGTTTCTGGCCACGCCCCATTCTACCGTGGCAGGCCAGAGACCCTCACTCGCCGATGACGTCGGTACCCTTGGCTGGCGTGAAGCTGAAGGTGCCGGCGGCAAAGCCCGGGTTGCGCTTCCAGCCGCTGAAGGTGATCACCGTCCGCTGGCCCACCGCGTCGACCACTTCCATCCGTGCCAGGCCCTGGGTGTTGAAGCCGAGCGCGGCGTACTGGAAGGCGGTGTCGGTTTCACGCTTGGGGGTCAGCGACAGCCACTGAAGGCCATCGCGTGCGACCGCTTCCTCGCTGACGTCGTACTGGCGGTCCAGCAGCGCCGGATTGATCAGCGCGGTCAGCGGGCTGTTCTGCTCTTCCTGGCCCTGCGCACGCACCGTCGCCTGTTCCAGGTCCGGCTCGTAGACCCACACCTTCTTGCCATCGGCCACGATCAGCTGCTCGTGCGGCTTGATGTACTCCCAGCGGAACAGGCGCGGAGCCGACAGCGCCACGCGGCCACTGGTGGTTTCCTTGACCTTGCCCCTGCTGTCGAACACCTGCTGGCTGAACTGGCCATCCAGCCCCTTCAGGCCCTGGGTGAACCGGTTGAGGTCGTCGCGGGCACCTGCCCATGCAGTGGCCGAGCCTACGCTGGCGCAGACCAGGGTGGCGGCGACGAGGTAGCGACGGAGCGTGGTATGCATGCGGGTATCCGGACGTGTGAATGGGTTGGGGCCAGTGTGCCCATTCCATCCTGAATGGGCGATCAGGCGGTCATTATGCGCTGCGCCGGCAGTGACGTCTCGTCTCCGCGCGCCACCGCCCTGACGCGCGTTGCTGCAACGCAACATATTGCATGGCCCACCGCGTGATGTCGCGGCACCCTGCTCTCCCCGCCGCGCTTTACCCCGCGCAGCCGCACGCCCACAGACGCCAGCCCCCCACGCAGTGCAGAGCATCCTCGATCGACTTGACGCCCAGGAGCAGATGCTCCACGCCCTCCGGGGACACATCGCCGGCCTGGACCACGCGTTGCGCCTGCTGCTGGCCGGCTGCCCCGACATTCACATCATCCGCGCGGCGTGGGAGGAGATCGCGATCGAGATGCTGGCGCGCGCCGATCCCGCCGAACCCGCGCTCTACCGCCATGCGCTGGACCAGTGCATGGCCCGCATCGCCGATCAGCTCAATGTCGCCACGCTGCAGCGCATGACCGGCACCGACGCCTGAGCCGGCTCTCAGGGCGAGGCCTGCACCGTCCCCAGGTCGCCATACACCACCTGGCCGCGGAAGCCGCGCCGCACCTGCTGGTACAGCGCGCGGAACGCCGGATAGTCCGCCGGCTGGCAGAGCGCGTCGGCACCGCGCACCGCGCGCTGGTGCAGGCGGTGGTGCACACGGATGACCTGGCCCTCGCGCGACCAGTCCACCTGGTACTCCCCCGCCGCATTGCCGAACTGCTGGCTGCGCGGGATCGCCACGATCGGCACGCCGTCCGGGAACACCAGCCGGTAGGTCTCCTCGCGCAGGCTGTCGTTGCAGTAGAACGGCGTTGCATTCTGCGCCGCAGAGGTATTGGCATACAGGTCGCGGAACGATTCGCCACCCGGGGCATCGGGGAGTTTCATGCCGCCGACCACACTGAAGTCCACGTAGTCCTCGGCCTTGAAGTCGTAGCGGTAGTTGAACGGCCGGGCCAGGTCCTGCGGATCGCCCAGCAGGGTCAGCGACCCGCTGCCGTCGAAGCCGGATGCCGCCATGATCGATTCCTCCACCCGCGTGCGGTTCTGCGCGTTGAGCCGCGCGAACGAGCCGCGCATGGCAATTTCGGCCACCTCGCCGGGCACCTGCTGCGTCTGCCCGACCAGGTTTCCGTGGCGGTCGAACTGGAACGCCACCGACATCGCCAGGCCATTGCGGCGCGCGTCGTTGTCCGGCGTGCGCGCCAGTACCGCTTGGCGGGTGTGCAGCACCGGCGCCCCCAGGTCCCCCTCCGGCAACTGGCCGAAACGCGCGTAGGGCGTGGTCGAGTCGAGGTACAGGTCGAATTCGGGCACGTAAGTGATGGCGTGGTTGAAGCGGCCGAGCAACGGAATCTCCGGCAGGCTGGGCCCTCCGCCGGCGCCGATCAGCACCGGCGTGCTGTCGATGCCGCGCGCGGCCAGCAGCGCCTCCAGGATCACCACGTGGTCCTTGCAGTCGCCGTAATGGTTGTCGAGGATGCTCTGCGCCGGGTTCGGCTCCAGCCCGCCGTTGCCCAGGTACACGGCGACGTAGCGGATGTTCTGCGCCACCCAGCGGTAGAGGGTGGCCGCCTGCTCACGCCGGTCGTCGATGCCGGCGGTGAGCTGGTCGGCCAGCGCTTGGATGCCCGGGGTGACCGCCGCCGCCTCACCACTTTTCATCTGGTAGGCCCGCCCCACCTGCGCCCACTCCTGGTAGGTGCTGGCCATGATGGTGGGACTGAACTCCCACGCGGCCGCCGACCAGTTCTGCGCCTGCAGCGCCTCGGCACGCTGGTAACGCCACTCCCAGCGCGCGACGCCATCGCGGACGACCGGCGCCTGGCTGCCCTGCACGCCCCGCTGGCGCACCTGCATCGGCAGGGCGGCCGGTGCCGTGAGCGTGACCCGGGCATCGTCGTACTGGGCAAACACGCTGAACGTCTCCCACAGGCCGAAATAACCCGGGAAGTACGGCGTATTCTGCACGCGCCGGGTGCGGTAGACCACGCGCGTGCCGGGCGCCAGGTTGGGGAACACCACCACCCGCACTTTGCGGTCGGCGTACATCGCCGCGGCGGCGCTGGAATAGCTTTCCTGGGTGTAGATGCGGTCGGCGGGCACATCGCGGCGCTGGCCGTCAGCGGTGAGCGTATAGGCCTCCAGCACGTCCAGCGTTTCCATCTTTTCGCTGTAGCTCAGGCGCACCTGGCTGAACTGCTCGACCGCGGCCTTGGTCTTGAGCAGGATCTCGTACGCCTCGGTCTGGGTGCTGCCGGCGTCGGCACGCACCTCGTAATCGGCGCGGTACCGCACGAAGCTGAAGCTGGTGGTTGCCTCGGCATCCTGGCCGGCAACGGGCGCCCCGGCGGCCGGCGTCGCGTCGGCCGCTGCCGGGAACGACAGCGTCACCAGCAGGCCCAGCGCTGCCCACGACATGCTCGTCATGACGACATCCTTTCGCGGCCACCGGGCCGCCGCCGTGCTGCGGTTACTTCGGAGGGGGCGGCGCCAGCACGCTGCGATCGCCATTGTGTTCGGGCGGGCTGACCACACCAGCCGCTTCCATCGCCTCGATCAGGCGTGCGGCCCGGTTGTAGCCGATCTTCAGTCGCCGCTGCACGCCGGAGATCGAGGCGCGGCGCGTTTCGGTCACGATCCGCAGGGCCTCGTCGTACAGCGGGTCGGACTCGTCGCCGGCACCGCCACTGGCCTCGGGCAGGCCGCCGGGGCCCACCACCACGCCATCGCCCATCATCTGCACTTCGTCGAGCACGCCGCTGATGTAGTCGGCCGGACCGCTGGCCTTGAGGTGCTCCACCACGCGATGCACTTCCTCGTCGGAGACGAAGGCGCCGTGGACACGGTCCGGCAATGCCGTGCCCGGCGGCAGGTACAGCATGTCGCCGTGGCCGAGCAGGGTTTCGGCGCCGGACTGGTCCAGGATGGTGCGCGAATCGATCTTCGAGCTGACCTGGAAACCGATGCGGGTCGGGATGTTGGCCTTGATCAGGCCGGTGATGACGTCCACCGACGGGCGCTGGGTCGCCAGGATCAGGTGGATGCCGGCCGCACGGGCCTTCTGCGCCAGGCGCGCGATCAGCTCTTCGACCTTCTTGCCGACAATCATCATCATGTCGGCGAATTCGTCGATGAAGATCACGATGAACGGCAGCGTCTCCAGCGGGCGCGGCGCTTCGCCCAGCTCCGGGTTGGGCTTGAACAGCGGGTCCATCAGCGGCTGCCCGGCGTCCTGCGCATCCTTGACCTTCTTGTTGAAGCCGGCCAGGTTGCGCACGCCCACCGCGCTCATCAGCTTGTAGCGGCGCTCCATCTCGGCCACGCACCAGCGCAGGCCGTTGGCGGCCTCCTTCATGTCGGTCACCACCGGCGCCAGCAGGTGCGGAATGCCCTGGTAGACGCTCAGTTCGAGCATCTTCGGGTCGATCATCAGCATCCGCAGGTCTTTCGGCGACGCCTTGTACAGCAGGCTCAGTACCATCGCGTTCACCGCCACCGACTTGCCCGAGCCGGTGGTACCGGCGACCAGCAGGTGGGGCATGCGCGCCAGATCGGCCACGGTCGGGCGGCCGGCGATATCCTTGCCGAGCGCCAGGGTCAGCACGCTGGCCGACTTGTCGTACTCCTTGGAGCGCAGCAACTCGGACAGATAGATCATTTCGCGGGTGACATTGGGGATTTCCAGCCCCACCACCGACTTGCCCGGAATCACATCGACCACACGCACCGACTTCACCGACAGGCCGCGCGCGATGTCCTTGTCCAGCGAGCTGATCTGGCTGACCTTGATGCCCGGCGCGGGCTCGATCTCGAAGCGCGTGATCACCGGGCCCGGATAGGCGCCGACCACCTGGGCCTCGATGCGGAAGTCCTTGAGCTTGAACTCGATCTGGCGCGACAGGGTTTCCAGCGTTTCCTCGTCATAGCCCTTGGGCTGCGGCTTGGGATCGTCCAGCAGCGCCAGCGGGGGCACGTCCGACCCATCGCCGTTGACGCCGCGGAACATCGGGATCTGGGTTTCGCGTTTGGCGCGGTCGCTCTTCTCCAGCACCGGCTCGGGACGCGGCTCGATCTTGACCGGCTCACGCTTGGCGCGCACCTCGGCATCGACCTTGCGCACTTCCTGGCGCTCCTCGCGCAGCGCACGGGTCTGCTGCCATTCGCTGGCCTGCTCTTTTTTGCGGTTGAGCAGCGGCGGCAGCGCCAGCACGGCCCGGCCGATCTTCTCCATCACCGTGAACCACGACAGGCCGGTGGCCAGGGTGATCGAGGCCAGCAGCAGCACCAGCACGAACAGGTTCGCGCCCAGTTCGCCGAACCCAACGGTCAGCGAGGTGCCGACCAGCTTGCCGAGAATGCCGCCGGCGCTGGCCACATCCACCTGGTTGTACAGCCGGAGGTGCATGAAACCGGTGCCGGCGATCAGGAAACCGACCAGACCGATCAGGCGCAGCGCCGGGTCCAGGTCGTGCTCGCCCTTGCCTTCGCGCTTGAGCCCGAACATGGCGATCCACGCCAGCGCGCCCAGCACCACCGGCAGCACGAACGCGATGTAACCGAACAGCTGCAGCAGCACATCGGCCACCCAGGCGCCCACCCGGCCGCCCATGTTGTGCACCGGCGCGACCACGCTGCCGGTATGCGACCAGCCGGGATCGGTGGCCGAATAGGTGAACAGACTGGCCACCAGATACAGCAGCGCCGGCGCCACGGCGATCACGCCAAGATCCCGCCACAACCGCTGCCGGCGCGGATTGTCCGCGCTCGCGGCCTTGCGCGACGGCGCCTTGTTGTCGGGAGACTTGGATCGTTCCGGGACCTGTTTCGCCACCTTAGACCAGACCTTGGGAATGCACTGTTAGTGCTTGATAATAAACGACTCACCGCCCTGTCGATAGGTGCAGATCCAGGGTCGGCACCGTAGAGCGGCCTCCAGACCGTCAAATCCCCGGCGCAGGGCAAGGAGGACACCTCCCCTGGCCCGCGCCGTTCCATCGGCCGCCTTGAATCGCCCCGCCCCTGCCGCCACTCTATGGCGTGCCACGGACGCCAGGCAATCATCGCCCGCGTACCGTCCCATCACCTCAACGCGAGTCTACATGAGCAATTCCACGCCCTCCCGCCACCAGAAGCTCGTCATCCTCGGCTCCGGCCCCGCCGGCTGGACGGCCGCCGTCTACGCTGCCCGCGCCAACCTCAAGCCGGTGGTCATCACCGGCCTGCAGCAGGGTGGCCAGCTGATGACCACCACGGAAGTGGACAACTGGCCGGGCGACGCGCATGGCCTGATGGGTCCGGACCTGATGGCGCGCATGCAGGCACATGCCGAGCGCTTCGAAACCGAGGTGATCTTCGACCACATCCATACCGCCGACCTGTCCCAGCGTCCGTTCAGGCTGATCGGCGACAGCGCCGAGTACACCTGCGATGCGCTGATCATCGCCACCGGCGCCACCGCCAAGTACCTGGGCATTCCCAGCGAAGAGGCGTTCAAGGGCCGCGGCGTGTCGGCCTGCGCCACCTGCGACGGCTTCTTCTACCGTGACCAGGATGTGGTCGTGGTCGGCGGCGGCAACACAGCCGTCGAAGAGGCGCTGTACCTGTCCAACATCGCCCGCAAGGTCTACCTGGTCCACCGCCGCGACACCCTCAAGGCGGAGAAGATCATGCAGGACAAGCTGTTTGCCAAGGTTGCCGCCGGCAAGATCGAGACCGTGTGGCACCACCAGGTCGACGAAGTGCTGGGCAATGATGCCGGCGTCACCGGCGTGCGCGTGAAGTCCACGCTGGACGGCAGCACCCGCGACATCGAGGCGCACGGCTTCTTCGTGGCGATCGGCCACCATCCCAACACGAGCCTGTTCGAGGGCCAGCTGAGCATGAACAACGGCTACCTCGACATCCGGTCGGGCCTGGGTGGCAACGCCACGCAGACCTCGGTGGAAGGCGTGTTCGCCGCAGGCGACGTTGCCGACCAGCACTACCGCCAGGCGATCACCTCGGCCGGGTTCGGCTGCATGGCCGCGCTGGACGCAGAGCGCTACCTGGATGCGAAGGGCGACCTGGCCTGATCGGCAACGCCGCATCCCGGGCCACCCCACGAGGCCGACGGAACCTCCGTCGGCCTTTTTTGTACCCTATCCTCTGACCATGCCCGCCCCCCGCTTCCTGCACCGCCTGTCCGATGTCTCCCCGGCCGCCTGGGACGCACTGCACGATGGGCGGAACCCGTTCGTGTCCCACGCGTTCCTGCACGGCCTGGAGGCGCACGGCTGCCTGCGCCCGGAATGGGGCTGGCGTCCACGCCATTTCACCTTGTGGGAGGGCGACTCCCTGGTGGCGGCCATCCCCGGCTACCTCAAGGACAATTCGCACGGCGAGTTCGTGTTCGACCATGCCTGGGCGCATGCCTACGCGCAGTACGGCCGCGATTACTTCCCCAAGTGGCTTGGTGCGGTGCCGTACTCGCCGGTGACCGGGCCGCGCCTGCTGGCGCATGACGATGCACATCGCGCCGCCCTGCTGGCGGCGCTGACCGTCGAGGTGGGGCGCAGGGGCTGGTCCTCGGCGCATCTCAATTTCCATCCCGATGCGGAAAACGCCGTGTTCGACGCTGACTGGATGCGCCGTGAGGACATCCAGTTCCAGTGGCACAACCCTGGCCACTGGCACTGCTTCGAGGAGTTCCTCGCGGCAATGGACCACAAACACCGCAAGAACATCCGCCAGGAGCGCGCCAGGCTGGCCCGCCGTGGCGTCACGTATCGGATCGTGCACGGCGACGAGGCGAGCGAAGACGACCTGCAGGCCATGCATGGCTTCTATCTGCAGACCTTCGCCGAGTACGGCAACTCCCCGGCGCTGACGCTGCCGTTCCTGCGTCACCTGGCCCGGACGATGCCACGCCACCTGGTCATCTTCCTGGCCCTGCACGACGGGACGCCCATTGCCGGCGCCCTGTGCCTGCGCGGCGCGGACACGCTGTATGGCCGCTACTGGGGCGGTGCCACCCTGCCCGGCCTGCATTTTGAAACCTGCTACTACCAGGGCATCGAGTACTGCCTGCGCGAAGGCGTGGCCCGGTTCGAGCCCGGCGCGCAGGGCGAGCACAAGCTCGCGCGCGGCTTTCTGCCCCGGCGCGTCTACAGCCACCACTGGATCGCCGAGCCGGCCTTCGCCGCTGCGTTGGCCGACTGGTGCGCGCACGAGCGCGCCGAGGTCGATCGTTATGCACGCACGCTGGCCGCACACAGCCCATTCAAGGCGCCGGACGCATGAGCCGACGCCTGCCCTGGCAGCTGGACCCGCGCCCTGATGCCCCTTTCCCGCCGGCCGAGACCGCGCTGCATGAGCCGGATGGCCTGCTGGCCATCGGCGGCGACCTGCACCCGGTGCGCCTGCTCAATGCCTATGCCAGCGGTGTGTTTCCGTGGTTCTCCGACGGGCAGCCCCTGTTGTGGTGGTCGCCGGACCCGCGCATGGTGTTCCGCACCGATGGCGTGCACCTGTCCAGCCGGTTCCGCCGCAGCGCGCGCGGCAGCGGCTGGGTGGTGCGCGCCGACACCTGCTTTGCCGACGTGATCGCGGCCTGCGCAGCCAGCCCACGCCCGGGGCAGGACGGCACCTGGATCACGCCATCCATGCAGGAGGCCTACGTGGCCCTGCACCGGCTGGGCCATGCGCATTCGGTCGAGGTGTTCGCCGGCGACCGCCTGGTCGGTGGCATCTACGGGGTTGCGATCGGCCGGATGTTCTTTGGCGAAAGCATGTTCAGTGCAGCCAGCGGCGGCTCCAAGGTGGCCTTGGCCGCACTCGCCCGGCAACTGGCCCTGTGGGGCTGGCCACTGATCGACGCGCAGGTGGAGAACGATCACCTGCTGCGCATGGGCGCCGAGCATTGGCCGCGCGCGCGGTTCCTGGAGGTGGTGCGCAGACAGGTGGCTGTTCCAGAGCCCCCCGGGTGCTGGACCGAACGCTTTGGGGCGCTGGCAGCGTCTTCACTGGTGTAACGCTGTCGCCAGGGTGCTTGGCATTTGCCAGGAGCCGGCGAGGCGCCGGCACTGCCGGGGCGGCGCGATTAACACAAACTTTGCATCCAGGGGGAAGAGCGCGTAAAATGCCCGCTCTTAAGGCCAGCTCGGCCGTTTACAGAACTGCACAGGACTACATGTCGAAAGACGACTCCATCGAGTTCGAAGGCACCGTCAGCGAGACGCTGCCGAACACCACTTTCCGCGTCCGCCTGGAAAATGGGCATGAAATCATCGCCCACATCTCCGGCCGCATGCGCAAGAACTACATCCGCATCCTGACGGGCGACCGTGTCAAGGTCGAAATGACGCCCTACGACCTGACCAAGGGTCGCATCACGTACCGCATGAAGTAAGCGGTTCGGGGCGGCTTCACTAAAGAAGCCCCGCCAGAAGGCCAGCCAGGAGCTGGCCTTTTTGCGTGGGCGCAATTCAGGCCGTCACCCCTGCCATGCGGCACCCTGACCGTACGCACCCTGACATCGGTCAGCCTGCCTTGCTGCAGATTCGCCCTGGCAGGAAACGGCCGAAGCTGGCAGCCGGTCCAGTCCGGACCGCCACCCCTGCCCCTGCCATGAAGACCCTGATCGCCACCTGCCTGCTCGCCCTTGCCGCCATCGCCCCGGCGCAGGCCGCCGAACCCGCCGCCGCGCCCGCGGACTGCATCACCCTGTCGGCCGACCAGCAACTGGTGCGCGCCGGCGCCAGCCGCAGCATCCTGCTGCGCAATGCTGACCAGCATTTCGTGGTGCACTTCCGCAACAGCTGCGACAGTGCCGCCATCTCCCCCACGCTTGTCTTCGAGACGCCCGGCCAGGAAGGCCAACTGTGCAGCGCTGCGGGCAGCGTGCTCAAGACCCGCACCCAGAGCTGCGAGATCGCCTCGCTTGAGCCGATCTCGGCCGAGAGCTACGCCCGCAAGGCCCGCAACCGCCGCTGACGCGGGCTGGCGAAAAAGCAGAAGCCCCCGCAGAGCGGGGGCTTCGCTGTCCTCACCGACAGCCAACGGCCGTCGTCATGCCACTCTTACTCCACCGTGGCCGGCAGGCGCCGCTCCGGTTCGGCCTGGGTTTCGATGAACAGCTCGTCGTCGCGCACGTCGATGCTCACCTTGCCGCCGTTGATCAGCTTGCCAAACAGCAGCTCGTCGGCGAGCGGACGCTTGATCTTGTCCTGGATCACGCGTGCCATCGGGCGGGCACCCATCAGCGGATCGAAGCCGTGGTGGGCCAGCCAGTCGCGCGCGGTCGGCGTGGCCGACAGGCTGACGTGCTTCTCCTGCAGCAGCATCTCCAGCTCGATCAGGAACTTGTCCACCACACGCAGGATGTGCTCGAAGCCCAGCGGCTGGAACTGCACGACCGCATCCAGGCGGTTGCGGAACTCCGGCGTGAAGCTCTTGCGGATGACCTCCATCGCGTCGGTGGCGTGATCCTGGCGGGTGAAGCCGATCGAGCGCCGGGCGGCCTGGGCCGCGCCCGCGTTGGTGGTCATCACCAGCACCACGTTCTTGAAGTTGGCTTCGCGTCCGTTGGTATCGGTGAGCACGCCGCGATCCATGACCTGCAGCAGGATGTTGAAGATGTCCGGGTGAGCCTTCTCCACCTCGTCCAGCAGCAGCACGCAGTGGGGAGTCTTGACGATTTTTTCGGTGAGCAGGCCGCCCTGGTCGAAGCCGACATAGCCCGGAGGAGCGCCGATCAGGCGGCTGATCGAATGCGGCTCCATGTACTCGCTCATGTCAAAGCGCACCAGCTCGATGCCCAGCTGCAGCGCCAGCTGCTTGGTCACCTCGGTCTTGCCGACGCCGGTCGGGCCGGCAAACAGGAAGTTGCCGATCGGCTTTTCCGGATTGCCCAGGCCCGAACGGGCCAGCTTGATGGCCGAGGCCAGCGACTCGATGGCCGGGTCCTGCCCGAAAATCACCATCTTCAGGTTGCGCTCCAGGTGCTGCAGCACATCCTTGTCGGTAGCACTGACCTGCTTGGCCGGGATGCGCGCCATCTTGGCGATGATCGTCTCGATCTCCTCGATGTCGATCAGCTCCTTGCGCTGCCCCTCGGGCATCAGGCGCTGGCGGGCGCCGGCTTCGTCGATCACGTCGATGGCCTTGTCCGGCAGCAGCCGGTCGCCGATGTGCTTGACCGACAGGTCCACCGCCGCCTGAAGTGCATCGTCGGCGTAGGTCACGCCGTGGTGCGCCTCGTACTTGGGCTTGAGGCCCTGCAGGATCTCGTAGGTTTCACCGACGGTGGGCTCGACGATATCGATCTTCTGGAAGCGGCGCGCCAGGGCGCGATCCTTCTCGAAGATGCCGCGGTACTCCTGGAAGGTGGTCGAGCCGATGCAGCGCAGCTCGCCCGACGCCAGCGCCGGCTTGATCAGGTTGGAGGCATCCATCGTGCCGCCCGACGCCGAACCGGCACCGATGATGGTGTGGATCTCGTCGATGAACAGCACCGCGTTGGGCAGCTTCTTCATCGCGGTCAGCACGCCCTTCAGGCGCTTCTCGAAATCGCCGCGGTACTTGGTGCCGGCCACCAGCGCGCCCAGGTCGAGCGAGTAGATGACGGCATCGGCCAGCACGTCGGGCACCGAGCCTTCCACGATGCGCTTGGCCAGGCCTTCAGCGATCGCGGTCTTGCCCACGCCGGCCTCGCCCACGTAGAGCGGGTTGTTCTTGCGGCGGCGGCACAGGACCTGGATGGTGCGCTCGATCTCGTCGGCACGGCCGACCAGCGGGTCGATCTTGCCACTGCGGGCCTGCTCGTTGAGGTTGCTGGCGAACTCGGCCAGGGCATCGCCCTTGCTTTCGCCCTCGCCCCCTTCAGCCCGGCCCTCGCCATCGGCCGACGGCGGCACCTCGCCCTCCTCGCCCAGCTTGGCGATGCCGTGGGAGAGGTAGTTGACGATATCCAGCCGGGTGACGTCCTGCTGGTTGAGGTAGTAGACCGCGTGGGAGTCCTTCTCGCCGAAGATGGCGACCAGCACGTTGGCGCCGGTGACCTCCTTCTTGCCCGAGGACTGCACGTGGTACACCGCGCGTTGCAGCACGCGCTGGAAGCCAAGGGTAGGCTGGGTATCGCGCCCATCGTCTTCGGCCAGGCGCGAGACAGAGGCCTCGATGGCCTGCTCAAGCTCCTGGCGCAGGCGCTCGGCATCGGCGCCGCAGGCCTTGAGCACGGCCTGGGCGGAAGGATTGTCGAGCAGTGCCAAAAGCAGGTGTTCCACCGTCATGAACTCATGCCGGGCCTCACGGGCGCGCTTGTAGCACTGTCCGATGGTGTGTTCGAGGTCTTTACTGAACATGATCAACTCCGGCGGCAGTTGGGAACAATATGCGGCCAACCTTCACGATTTCCATCACCCTAGCGGATCGGTGCGTTCAGACGGCGTTAGCACTCCACCGATCGCCCTTCTCTGCCTGCGAGACCCATGATGCCCGAACTTCAGCTCACGAAATGGCAGCTTGCACGTGATGGCGACGTCATCACCACCCCGCATGCCCGCGTGTGGCCGGTCCGCCTCCCCGACGGAATGCCGGCAATGTTGAAAATGAGCACGTGTCCAGAGGAACAGAACGGCCACCGGCTGCTGCGCTGGTGGGACGGCGACGGTGCGGTACGGGTACTGGCATGGCAGGACGAGGCGCTGCTGATGGAGCGCGCCGTGCCCGGCACCTCGCTGAGGGAGATGGCCCGGCACGGGCAGGACGCGGCGGCAACGGCGCGCCTGTGCGACGTGCTGGCCCGGCTGCATCGCCCGCGCGGCGCACCGCCACCCGGGCTGGTGACACTGCAGGACTGGTTCGCCGATCTGCTGGCGCCGACCCTGCCACTGTCGCCATTGCTGGAACAGTGCAGATCACTCGCGGCCCATCTGCTGGCCAGCCAGATCGAGCAACGGCCCCTGCATGGCGATCTGCACCATGACAATGTGCTGGATGGCGGTGCGCGCGGCTGGCTGGCGATCGACCCCAAACGGCTGCTGGGCGATCGCGCCTTCGACTACACCGTGCTGTTCTGCAACCCGGACCTGTGCGGGCCGGACATCCACGTGGCCACCCGGCCGGAGATATTCGACGCCCGGGTCAGCCAGGTCTGCGTCCTCGCCGGGATCGAGCGGCGCCGCCTGCTGGCCTGGATCGCTGCCAGCGCTGGCCTGTCGGCGGTATGGTTCCTGGCCGATGGCGACGACGCGGCGGTGGATCTGGCGGTCGCGGACCTGGCGCTGCAGCGGCTGGCGCAGGCCTGAGCACGGGCCGGTGGCTCAGGCGCCGGTCTTTTCCATCGTGCACAGCAGCGGATGCTGGTTCATGCGCGAGAATTCATTGACCTGGGCGACCTTGGACTCGGCCACCTCGCGGGTGAACACCCCGCATACCCCGCGACCCCGGGTATGGACGTGCAGCATCACCTGGGTGGCCTTGTCCAGGTCCATCGCGAAGAAATGCTGCAGTACCGTCACCACGAAATCCATCGGTGTGTAGTCGTCGTTCAACAGCATGACCTGGTAGAACGGCGGCGGTGCGACTTCCGGGCGCGCAGGCTCCAGCAGTACGCCGTGGTCGTGGTGGGGGTCGTGGGAAGGCTCTCGTGGCATCGGACCATTATAGGGCCCTGCCTGCAGGATTGGACGTTGCCCCCCGTGGCCCTTCACAATCTGCACCTTCCCACACCCGCTTTCACAGGACTTTCATGAAAAGGATTGCAGCCGCGCTGTTGCTGACCGCCGCCACCTTCGGTGCCCACGCAGCCGACCCCGACAAGGTTGTCGGCGCCACCCTGGATACGCTGGAGTACACCTACGAGGTTGACGAGGACGGCGACTACAAGCTGGTCTTCGATGTCGAGGACGGCCGCAGCCAGCTGGTCTACGTGCGCTCGGCGGTCGAGGAGTTCGGCAGCCACAAGATCCGCGAGATCTGGTCGCCGGGCTACACCTCTCCGGGCAAGCAGTTCCCGGCCGCCGTGGCCAACCGCCTGCTCGAGGATTCCCAGGACGCCAAGCTGGGCGGCTGGGTCAAGCAGGGCGAGCTCGCCATGTTCGTGGTCAAGGTCGACGCCAACGCCTCGTCCGATGCCTTGAGCGACGCCATCGACGCGGCGATCCGCACCGCCGATGCGATGGAGAAAGAGCTCACCAAGAAGGACGACTACTGAGGTGACTGCCGTGCCGGTCCCCCGCTGGGCGCCCCACGTCACCGTGGCCACGATCGTGGTCCGCGACGGGCACCTGCTGCTGGTGGAAGAGCGGATCGACGAGCGGGCCGTGCTCAACCAGCCCGCCGGCCACCTGGAGCCCGGCGAGTCGCTGGCCGAGGCGGCGGTCCGCGAGACCCTGGAGGAGACCGGCTGGCAGGTACACCTGACCCACTTCGTCGGGGCCTACCAGTGGACCGCGCCGGATGGCACGCCGTTCGTGCGGTTCGCCTTCGCCGCCGAGCCCCTCGCCCATGACCCGGCCCGTGCGCTGGACACCGGCATCGAGCGTGCCCTGTGGCTGTCCCCGGACGCGCTGCGCGCCGACCCGGCGCGGCTGCGCAGCCCACTGGTGTGGGAGGTCGTGGCCGACTACCTCGGCGGACAGCGCCATCCGCTGTCGCTCGTGAAGGTGACCGCATGAGCGCACCGCGGATCATGGTCGGGGTCTCCGGCGGCGTGGATTCGTCCGTGGCCGCGTGGCGGCTGGTGCAGCAGGGCGAGCCGGTGGCCGGCCTGTTCATGCAGAACTGGGCCGACGACGGCAGCGGCGACTGCCGCGCCGAGGACGACCGCCGCGATGCGGTGGCCGTCTGCGGCCTGCTCGGCATCCCGTTCCACTTCCGCGACTTCTCCAGCGAGTACTGGCAGGGCGTGTTCGAGCACTTCCTCGCCGAGTACGCGGCCGGACGTACCCCCAACCCGGACGTGCTGTGCAACCGCGAGGTGAAGTTCAAGCACTTCCTGGACGCGGCACGCGAACTGGGCGCCGAGCGCATCGCCACCGGGCACTACGCGCGGATTGCCCGGCAGGGCGGACGCTGGGCGCTGCTGCGCGGCGCCGACCGCAGCAAGGACCAGAGCTACTTCCTGCACCAGCTGGGACAGGAACAGCTGGCCGCCACGCTGTTCCCGATCGGCGACCTGCAGAAGAACGACCTGCGCCGGATCGCCCGCGACGCGCGCCTGCCCACGCACGCCAAGAAGGACTCCACCGGGATCTGCTTCATCGGCGAGCGCGACTTCCGCGAGTTCCTGGGCCGCTATCTGCCCGCCCGCACGGGCGAGATCCGCGACCCGGACGGCGTGGTCATCGCCGAGCATCCCGGCGTCTTCTATTTCACCCTGGGCCAGCGCGAAGGCCTGAACATCGGCGGCGTGCGCGGCCGCCCGGCCGCGCCGTGGTATGTGGTCGGCAAGGATGTGGCCAGCAATGTGCTGTATGTGGACCAGGACCGCGACAGCCCGTGGCAGCAGTCCACCCGCCTGCACTCGGAGGTGGCGCACTGGATTGCCGGCGCCCCGCCCGCCCGCCGGTTCGACTGCACCGCGCAGACCCGCTACCGCCAGCCGGACGAGCCGTGCACGGTGCAGGTGCGCGACGACGGCACCGTGGAGGTGCGTTTCGTGCGCCCGCAGCGCGCCGTCACCCCCGGTCAATCACTGGTGTTGTATGACGATGAGGTCTGCCTGGGTGGCGCGGTGATTGCGGCCACCGACGCGCCGCTGGAGCAGCGCCTGCGCACCACCCCTTCTCCTTTCGAGGTATCTGCTGCATGAGTTTTTCCATCGACGACCGCGTTCTCGCACTGGCCGGCATTGCCCAGGCCCTGCAGCAGGTGCGCCGCATCGCCGAAACCGGCCACTCCGAAGCGGCTGTGGTCCGCACGGCGGTGGACAGCGTGTTCCGCATTGATGCCGACAGTCCCCAGGAGATCTACGGGAGCGCGGCCAACGTCGCTCCCGGCCTGCGCCTGCTGCACAACTACCTGCGCAGCCAGGGCCAGGACGAGATGCTGCCCCGACTGGCGCTGGCGGTGCTGCAGCTGGAACGCCGGTTCGTGCGTGAGCACGAGGTGGTCGAGAAGGTCAGCGCCGGCATCGAACGCGCCCAGGCCCAGGCCGTGTCGCTGGGCGACAGCGCCCACCCGGATGTGCTGGCCACGCTGGGCGGGGTGTATGCCGACACGATCAGCAACCTGAAACCACGGGTGATGGTCCAGGGCAATCCGCACTACCTCGGCCAGGCCGGCGTGGTGGCGGAGATCCGCGCACTGCTGCTGGCGGCCGTGCGATCGGCGGTCCTGTGGCGCCAGACCGGCGGCCAGTACTGGGACTTCCTGTTCTCGCGCAAGGCGATGATCGAGGCGGTGGACCGGCAGCTGCGCTGAGGACAGCGCAGTCACATCGATGAATGTGCGTGTGACGGCTAAAGCAAACGGGGGTACGGCCGATACATTCTCCGTGCACTTCCCGAGAACGTCCATGTACTCACGCATCTTCATTCGTCTGGCCGCCCCCCTGGTCCTGACCCTTCTGCTTCCTTTCGCCATCGGCTTCGAGTGGCCGGCCGCCCTGCGTTGGGCGATCCTGACCACGATGACGCTCAGCTGGCTTGGCTTTGCCTGGTGGACCGCGCGGGCGCAGACCCAACGGTCGCCGGAACACGCCCGCATCCTGCGCGAGCAGGATCAACTGCTGACCGAGCTGCGCTCGTTCGTGGCCAACGAGGTCGAAGGCTCGCGCGGCGAAGTCGAGCGCGCCCGCGATCTGATCCGCCACGCGGTCAGCGGCCTGGGTGGCAGCTTCGATGCGATGAACCGCAAGTCCCGCCAGCAGAGCCAGGCACTGGCCCGCATCGTCGACCGCGCCGGTGAAGACGGTGGCGCCGGCGTCGACGTGGCCCGTTTCGCCCAGCACGCCAGCCACCGCATGGAACAACTGGTGGAAGCGCTGGAGCAGGTCAGCGGCCAGAGCAGCAACACCGTGCAGCACATCGACCAGATGGCGCAGCACCTGGACGGCATCTTTGCCCTGCTGGAAGACGTCAAGTCGATTGCCGACCAGACCAATCTGCTGGCACTCAATGCCGCCATCGAAGCCGCCCGTGCCGGTGAAGCCGGTCGCGGCTTCGCGGTGGTCGCCGACGAGGTGCGCAACCTCTCCGAACGGTCCACCACCTTCAACGAGCAGATCCGCAAGCTGGCGCACAGCTCCAAGGACGCCATCGCCAAGGTGCGCGAGACGGTCTCGCACATGGCCTCGCGCGACATGGACCGGTCCCGCGAAGCCCGCCATGAAGCGGCGCAGATGCTGGACAACGTGGCCCAGATCAATGCCTCGCTCGGCGACGGCATGCGCGAGATCTCCGAGTGCGGCCGTGCCATCGACAGCAGCGTGGCCGAGGCTGTCCGCGCCCTGCAGTTCGAGGACATCGCGACCCAGGCGCTGGGCGGCGTGCACACCCACCTGGACCGCCTGACCGCGATCAACCGGGAGGCGGTGGCCCTGCAGGAACTGCTGCACCGTAACGGCGGCGTGTTCGACGAGGAAGTCGTCACTGCCCTGCAGCGCACCGGCAGCCGCCTGCGCGAAATGCGCAGCGAGTGGGAGCGCCCGCCGCACAAGGCGGTGGCCCAGCAGAGCATGGCCGCCGGCGCGGTCGAACTGTTCTGATCGACATGTCGCGTGCCGGCCCCCATACCGGCACCTGCAACGGCCCCGGCATCCCCGGGGCCGTTGCGCTTGCATCACCCGCCCACGTTGCAGATGATCGTCCGATGCTGTTGAACGCCTCCGTAGCTGCCGTCGCGTCCCTCCCCACCACCGATCCCGGCCCGGTGGCGCAGCCCCTCATGGGCGGCGACCCGCGCCCTGCCCCGGCAGCGCCCTCGCCGCCGCAGGGCCGCGCCCTGATCGCCTGTCTGGAACAGCTGGCGCAGCGGGAGCTGGCCCAACTGGCCACCCGCTCCATGCCCGGACCGGCCGCACTGCCACATGCCCTCGACCCGGCACATGCCAGCCTGGCCTGGGACCTCGGCCTGACCGGCGACGCACTCGACGCCACCCGCTGAACCGTACCGCCGGGCGCGGGGCTGTTTCGTGCACGACGCGCGGATGCTCCTGGTGCCGTACCAGGACCGCTCACGCCATCAACTACCCGCCTGAAGCGGCGGGCGCTGCATATCGGGGACTGGGCGCGGAGGCGGGGTTCGGCACCGGTGTCGACGGCACCCACCAGGCCATTGCCCATCTCGGCCAGGTCCAGATCGACACGCTGTCCGTGGTCCAGCGGGCACACCCCCATGTGCTGAGGAACCGGGTGCCCGAGGACGATCCGTCCGGTCCGAGCCGCCTGGTCGGCGACAGGATGATCGTCGAGTACGGTTCCACGCTGCGCCCATGCGCGACGACCGTTGCGCGCTGCCACGGCGCGCCATGCGCGATGTTGTCCGTGAGCGGCTGGACGCCTGCATCGTCCAGCGGCTGCAGGGGACCGGCGATCTGGACGTCCAGGTGGACGCGGCTGCCGCAAAGCGCACGCCGGCCCTCCCCGGGCGCGTCACGATCCTCCCGCGGTTGGAC
Source organism: Stenotrophomonas sp. NPDC077421 (assembly GCF_049545505.1). Lineage (NCBI taxonomy): Bacteria > Pseudomonadati > Pseudomonadota > Gammaproteobacteria > Lysobacterales > Lysobacteraceae > Stenotrophomonas > Stenotrophomonas sp. NPDC077421. Next base: position 112,324 of record NZ_JBMWDP010000006.1, read on the forward strand.
AACCGGATCATCCATCGCGAACGTCTGAGCGCGCTGTTCGGCTTCGACTACCGGATCGAGCGCATACCCCGGCGAACAGACGCAGGTTGGGCTGCTTCTGCCTGCCGGTTCTGTATGGCGAGGGTCGGGTGGCGCGCATCGACTGCAACGCGCAACGCCGCGAAGAGCGCAGCGCCTGCGGCGTCGAAACGGACGGCAGACGCCTGCGGCGCGCCGTGTTGCCGGCGATCAGGTTACTGCGTGCGCCGCTGGCTGCAGGCGCTCGCGCGGGGCGATCTGCGCTCCGCCCTGCTTGAGCCATTGGGCCAGGTCGCGCGGTGTGAGCGGACGGGAATACAGGTACCCCTGGATTTCGTCGCACCCTTGGCGGCGCAGCATGGCTTCTTCCTGCTCGGTTTCCACGCCTTCGGCCACGACCTTCATGCCCAGCGCGTGGCCCAGGTGCACGATGGCCTGGGTGACCTCGGCGGTGCCGGCGTCGTGCAGCATGCCCTGCACAAAGCTGCGGTCGATCTTCAGGCGGCCGACCGGGAACCGGTTTAGGTAGTGCAGGTTGGAGAAGCCGGTACCGAAGTCATCCACGGCCAACGGTACGCCGTGGCGCTCCAGCACGTCGAAGCAATGGCGCAGCAGGTCGGTGTCACGGATCAGCGCCGATTCGGTCAGTTCCAGCTCCAGCCGCTGCGGTGGCCAGCCGTGGGCATGGCAGATGTCGATCACGCGCTCGGCAAACCCGCGATCACGCAGCTGCACCGCCGAAACGTTCACCGCCACGCGATCAAATTGCAGCCCGGCCTGGTCCCACGCCGCTGCCTGACGACAGGCTTCGGCAAGGACCCAATCGCCGATCCGTACGATTTCCCCGCACTTCTCGGCGATGGGGATGAACTCGGCCGGACTGCAGTAACCAATACCGGGCCGATGCCAGCGCAGCAGCGCTTCGATCGCCGGCGGTGCGCCGTGGTCGGCGTGCAGCAGCGGCTGATAGGCCAGGCTGAACTCCTCCCGCTCGATCGCCCCCAGCAGGGCATGTTCGATCTCCAGCTTGCGCTGGATCCGCAGCAGCGCGTCCTGGCTGTAGTACTGATACGTATTGCGCCCCGCCTCCTTGGCCGCATACATCGCCGCGTCGGCTGCGCGCAGCAGCGAATCGAAATCGCAGCGTCCGTCGTCGAGCATCGCGATGCCCACGCTGGCGCCCACCTTCAACGTGGTCTCGCCGCGGTGCAGCGGTTCGGCCAGCGAAGCGATCAGCTTGCGTGCGACATGGCCGGCATCTTCCGGGTCGGCAAGGTCGCGCAGCACCACGATGAACTCGTCGCCACTGAAGCGCCCGAACAGATCGCTGTTGCGCAGGTTCTGGTGCAGGCGCGCGGCGGCCGCCTTGAGCAGCGCATCCCCGGTGGCATGGCCGAAGGTGTCGTTGATGGTCTTGAAACCGTCCAGGTCAATGAACAGCATCGCCAGCGGCGCGTCGCGATCGCGGGCCTCTTCGATCGCATCGGCTGTCTGCTCGCGCAGCAGCATGCGGTTGGGCAGGCCGGTCAGCAGGTCGTAGTGGGCCAGCAGCTCGATGCGCTCGTTGGCCTCGCGCTCGCGGGTGATGTCACGGAACAACACGACAAAGCGCGTCGGCAGGCCGTCGCGGTGGTCAAGCTCGATCAGCACCTGTACCCAGATGCGCAGTCCGGACTGGCGGTAGAAACACAGGTCCAGCTGCTCGGGCAGGCCGCCACCGGCGATGCGCTCCAGCGCCGCCTCGAAGGCGTCGCGCGAATCCTGGGTGTACAGCGCCAGGGCCTGGTCGAGGCTGATCGGCTCCTTGCGCAGGCCGTGGATGCGATAGCACTCCTCGGTCCACTGCATGCTGCGCGTGGCCACCTCGATCTCGCAGCCACCGATGCGTCCCAGGGCCGAGACGCGGTTGAGCAGTTCGGTGCGCCAGCGGATCAGCGCGTCGGTCTGATGCTGCTCGGTGATGTTCTGGACCTGGCCCAGCAGGCGCTGCATGCGCCCGTCCGGCCCGACCAGGGGCTGCATCCAGACCCGCAGGTGCAGCGCGCCCTCCCGCGGCCGGGGCAGTTCCAGTTCCAGCGTGGTGGCACGTCCGTCACGCCACATGCGCCGCCAGGCGCTGCGCAGCTGGCCGCGCGAGCGTGGCTCGAGCCGGCGCAGCCAGTGGCGGCCAACCGGCATGGGATCGTCGCCCTCGCCCACCAGCGCGCGGAACTCCGGCGACCACCAGAACTGGCGCGCCTCGGGGTCCCAGGACCAGCTGCCCATGCTGGCGATGCGCTGCGCTTCGCGCAGGTGCACCTGCTGTTCGCGCAGCTGGGTTTCCATCTGCTTCTGGGCCTGGATGTCGGTGTGGGTGCCCACCATCCGCAGCGGCTGGCCGTCGGCCGTACGGCTGACCACACGGCCACGGTCGAGCATCCAGCGCCAGTCGCCATCCAGGTGGCGGACGCGGAACTGCGCGCTGTAGACGGCGCCCTCGCCACGCAGATGCGCGTCCAGCGCGGTGCGGACATGCGCCTGGTCATCCGGGTGCACGTGGTCGAGCAGCGCGCCGGCGGCGTCGCCGCGGCCCTGCTCGTCATCCATCGGCCCGCCGTCCCACCGCCGCGAGCGGGTCACCGTGTCGCTGGGCAGGTCCCAGTCCCACAGCCCATGTCCGGCATGCTCCAGGGCCAGCTCCCAGCGACTGCCCGCATAGGCGGCCACCGGCTCGGGCACGCTCAGGGTGAAGGCCAGCAGCTGCCCGTCGGCATCGTGGACCGCGCGCATCCAGCCGTCGAACCGGCCGCGTGGCCCGCCGGGAAGCTGGCACGGCACCAGGCCACCGTCGGCAGCGAGCAGCCGCAGGTCTTCCAGTACCTCGCCGTACGCGGCCAGGGTTGCCGGCAGGCCGTGCTCGCGCGCGGCCGGATTGGCCGCCAGTGGGCGACCGGCACGGTCGAGGATGACCAGTGCCGAGGCCAACGGGTGCTGCAGCAGACTGGCGATGATCCCTTGGTCCACGCGGTATGACTCCGAAAACGCACCCGACAACCGGGAACGCAATCGTTAGCGGCGGGTTTGGCCGATTATTGAGTGCCCCCCCGCATAGGGACCCGCCCAAGGCGTCCTCACCCCCTCACCTCAAAGCCCTCCGCACCCTCTAAGATGGTTGCCGCCCTCGCCACCGTCTCCCGCCGTGCCCATGCCTGTCGACGCCTCCGGCCACTCACCGTCGCCCCCGCCCGAACGCCCGCTTGCGCGCGATCTGCGCCGCGACCGCTGGCGGGTGGTGGGGCTGTATCTGGTGCTGGCGCTGGTGTGGATCCTGTGCAGCGACGCGGCAGTACAGGTGCTCGCCGGGGACATGCATACCGCCGCCCGCTGGCAGACCTTCAAGGGTGCCTTCTTCGTGATCGCCAGCGCCGCGCTGATCTACCTGCTGCTGCGCCCGCTTGCCCAGCACGTGCTGCATACCCACGCACTGCTGGAAGGCTCGGAAGCCCGCCATCGCCAGATGTTCGAGGGCAACCCGGGGCCGATCCTGGTGTACGACCTGGCCACACTGGCGATCCTGGATGTAAACCCGGCCGCGTGCAGTCTGTTCGGCTGGTCGCGTGACGAGTTCATGGCGCTGCCGGTGGATGCGTTGTGGCCGCCCGGCCAGGATGCCGCACTGACGGACAAACTGGCCCAGATCCGCGACCAGCCCGAGCAGTTGTGCGTGATCACCGCCGACCTGCGGCTGAAGGATGGCAGCCACCGGCGCATGGAGATGCGCAGCAGTGCGATTGACTACGACGGCCACCAGGCCCGGCTGCTGATCGCCATCGACCGCACCCGCGAGGACCAGGCGCTGCAACGCCGCGACCAGGCCCTCGCCCGCGTCGAAGAGGCGCACGAGATGGCCCGCATCGGCGCGTGGGAGCTGGACCCGGCCAGTGGCCAGGGCCGCTACTCCAACCAGGTCTATCGGCTGCTGGGCCGCCGCCCGCCGGAGGCACGGCGCTGGCACCGCTTCGAGGAACTGCTGGTTCCTGCTGATCCGGCCACTGCGGCGCTGAGCGAGCAGCTGCTGGTCGACATGACCTCCGGCGAGCCGGTGCAGATCGACGTGCTGCTGCCCCTGCTGGCGATGGATGGCCGCGCCCTGATGGTGCATCTGCGCGCGCAGAGCGGCCTGGACGACGCCGGCCGGCCACGGGTACTGGGCACTCTGCAGGATGTGACCGAGCGCGAGCAGTCGCGTCGCCTGCTGCGCGAACGCGAGGAACAGTTCCGTGAGCTGGTGCGGGTGCTGCCGGACGGCGTGGTGATCCTCTCCGACGAACACGTGCTCTACGCCAACGCATGTGCCGCAGCGCAGTTCGGCTATGCCAACCACACCCTGCTCGGCGAACCGCTGGCGGTGCTGGTGGCCAGCGCCGATCTGGCGCGGGTACGGGCCCAGCTGTTCGCGCCCATCCCGGTGCCATCGACCGGCGCCGGCGAAGTGATCGGCATGCGCCGACTGGATGGCCAGCATTTCCAGGCCGGCCTGGCCGTCGGCGATGTGCGATATGGCGGTCGGAACTGCAAACTGCTGATCGTGCGCGACCTGAGCGAACCCGAACGCATCCGCGCGGCGCTGGAAACCAGCAACCGCGAGCTGCAGGCGATGGCGGGCCGATTGTTCTCGCTGCAGGAAGACGAGCGCCGGGCCATCTCGCGCGACCTGCACGATGACATCGGACAGGCAATCACCGCGATGAAACTGTCTGCCTACGCGGCGCAGGACGAGGCCGACCCGCTGCGCCGGGACGAAGACCTGGTGCAGATCATCCAGCTGGCCGACACCACGGTGGCAAAGCTGCGCGACCTCTCCACCCTGCTGCGCCCACCGCAACTGGACGCGCTCGGGTTGGAGGCGGCCCTGCGCTGGCAGGCCGGGGTACTGTTCCGATCGGCGGCCATCGACCTGTTGCCGGACATCCAGTCGCTGCCCCGCCGCCCGGCCGGCGACATCGAACAGGCCTGCTTCCGCATCGCCCAGGAGAGCCTGACCAACGTGCTGCGTCACGCGCGCGCCAGCCAGGTCAGCCTGCAGCTGCGCGACGTGGACGATCACGGCCTGCACCTGCAGATCCGCGACGACGGTGAAGGCTTTGACCCGGACGGCCCGCGCGGGCTGGGCCTGATTGTGATGCGCGAACGTGCGCAGAGCGTCGGCGGCACCCTGAAAATCGAGTCGGCGCACGGCGCCGGCACCCTGATCGACCTGTACCTGCCCTACCGCGCCACCGGCGTGAGGGCCGCTGAACTCCTGGAACACTGAGCCCATGTGGAACCCTTCCCTGCCCCTGGTCAGCATCGAGGATGCCCCGGACCGCCTTGGCGCCGGCAACCCCGAGCTGCAGGCGATGGTGGCCGAGGCCGCCTCCGGCGGCACCCCGCTGATGCTGATGCACGTGGACATCGACCATTTCGCATCGGTCAACGAGAACATGAGCGCCGAGGTGGGCGACCAGGCCCTGGTGCTGGTCGCCCAGCGCCTGCAGCACCACCTGCGTGGCCGCGGCAAGCTGTGGCGGCATGGCAGCGATGAGTTCCTGATCGCGGTGCAGCGCACCGCCGATGTGCCGCTGCCCGAGGACCTCGCCGAGGAAATCCGCCAGCAGCTGGAGCTGCCGCTGTCGGTGCTGCCCTATACGCTGTTCATGACCGGCAAACTGGGCGTGAGCCTGTGCCCCGAACACGCCAGCGGTGCGTCGCGGCTGCTCGACCATGCCGAGGACGCGCTCTACCAGGCCGCCCGCGAAGGCGGCAATGCGGTGCGCATCCATGCGGTGGATACGCCATCGAGCGCGCACAGCGAGAGCATCATTGCCCGGCAGATCGTCGATGCCATTCCCAACGGTGAACTGAAGCTGCGCTACCAGCCGCTGGTCAGCGCACGCGACGGCCACGTGGTGGGCATGGAAGCGCTGCTGCGCTGGCAGTCGCCGACGCTGGGCATGCTGGTGCCGGAGCGCTTCATGCGCACGGCCGAGCGCCTGGGCATCATCGTGCAGATCGGCACGTGGGTGCTGGAAGGCGCACTCAAGCAGGCGCGGTTGTGGCGCGACCAGGGCTTCGACGATTTCACCATCGCGGTGAACGTGTCCACCCTGCAGCTGCTGCGCCCGAATTTCTTTGCCGAGGTAATGGCGCTGATGCAGACCGCCGGGGTGCCGGCGCACATGCTGACGCTGGAGATCAACGAGAGCGCGCTGACCAACAACGTCAATTTCGTGCACGAAACGCTGGTCAACCTGCGCAATGAAGGCATCAGCCTGAGCCTGGACAACTTCGGCACCGGCGACTCCAGCCTGAGCGCGCTGGTGCGCTACCCGGTCGACAAGCTCAAGATCGACCGCAGCTTCATCAAGAGCGCGCCGGCCGGCAACCGCGAGGCGGCCATCGCCCGCGCGATCATCGCGATGGGTCACCAGTTGGGCATGACCGTCATCGCCAATGGCGTGGAGTCGCAGGCACAGCTCGGCTTCCTGCGCCGCAACGACTGCGATGTGTTCCAGGGCTATCTGTTCGGCGAGCCGATGTCGGCCGATGCGGCCGGGATGACGCTGCGCCGGCGCTACCTGCGCCCGGAGGCCTTCGCCGAAACCCGCCCGGACCGGACGCTGCTGCTGCTGGACGACGAAGAGAACGTGCTGCGCTCGCTGGTGCGCCTGTTCCGCCGCGACGGCTACCGCATTCTGGCGGCCGGCAACGTGCGCGATGCCTTCGACCTGCTGGCGATCAACGACGTGCAGGTGATCCTGTCCGACCAGCGCATGAGCGACATGAGCGGTACCGAGTTCCTGGGCCGGGTGAAGATGCTCTACCCGGACACGATCCGGCTGGTGCTGTCAGGCTACACCGACCTCAACACCGTCACCGACGCGATCAACCGCGGCGCGATCTACCGCTTCCTGACCAAGCCGTGGAACGACGATGAGCTGCGCAAGCACATCCACCAGGCGTTCCGCACGCACGAAGAGCAACGCCGCGCCAACACCGCCCCGCCGGTAGCGATTGCAGCGCCGGAAGACGAGTGACCTGACGCCAGCGCGAACAGCCCCCGGCATCTGCCTGCCGCTGGCTGGGCCGACGGGGGCGGGCTTACGGGACACCCGCACCCGTCAGCACCGCACGGTACGTTCATCGGCCACAGGCTGTTCGCGCAGACCCCGCCCACCCGGCCATCGCCGGGCGTCACGCAATCACCCGATCACCCGATCTCGCCAGCGCCGGGTTCAGCGCGGCTGTTTGATCGGCAGTACCACGCGGAAACGTGCGCCCTCGCCCGGGGTGCTGTCCAGGTCGATGCGGCCGTGGTGCTTGTTGATGATGCTGTAGGAGATCGACAGGCCCAGACCCGTGCCGCTGCCCACCGGCTTGGTGGTGAAGAACGGGTCGAAGATGCGCTGGCGCAGTTCCGGCGAAATGCCGCCGCCGGTGTCCTCGAACTCCACCCAGACCGTGTCGCCGTCCACGCCCGTGCGCACGGTGATCGTGCCGCGTTCGGCGATCGCGTGGCCGGCATTGAGCAGCAGATTCATGTAGACCTGATTGAGCTCGGACGGCAGGCATTCCACCAGCGGGAGCTGGCCGAACTCGCGGTGCAGCGTGACCTTGTACTTGAGCTCGTTCCAGATGATGTTGATCGTCGATTCCAGGCCCGCGTGCAGGTCCACCAGCTTCCACGACTCGTCGCGGCCGGAGTACGAGAAGTCCTTCAGATCGCGCACGATACGCGTCACCCGCTCGATGCCCTCGCGCGACTCGGCCATCAGCTGCGGCAGATCGCGGCTGATGAAGTCGATGTCGAACCGGTTGCGGATGTCGTCGATTTCCGGGATCAACGCCTTGGGGTCGGGCGCACGCAAGGCACGCTCGTAGGCTTCGATCACCGTGAACAGACTGCGCAGGTATTCCTGCAGGCTGCCCAGATTGGAGTGCACGTAGCCGATCGGATTGTTGATCTCGTGCGCCACGCCGGCCGCCAGCTGGCCGATGGACGCCATCTTCTCCGACTGCAGCAGCTTTTCCTGCGTGCCGTTCAAGCGCAGGTAGGCCTGCCGCAGCTCGGCGTGACGCTGCTGCAGCTCACGCTCATAGTCTTCCTGGCCTTCGATGCGGTGGAACAGGGCCAGATAGTGGCGCTCACCTGCCGCCTCATGATGGTAGACGTGGGCGATGACCATGCGCTCGCCGACCGGCAGGCTGCCATTCCAGTGGCCCTGCTGCCGTGCATGCTCCAGCGCGTCCGGCGGCAGGCGTTGCCGCAGCCATTGGGTGGCGCTCAGGCCGGCATCGGGCTCGGCCTGGCCGACGATGGCGCGCAGGGCCGCGTTGGCCACTGCCACGCTGCCGTCCTCGCGAAACAACAGCACCCCTTCACGGGTGTGCTCGAACAGGGCGAGCAGGACCGGCTGGGGCGGCAACGGCGCGGTAACAAACGAGATATCGGCGGTCACGGTCACATCGGGCAGGTGAAAACAGGCGCCCAATATACGCGAACCGGAAACCCCGGCCCGGCAGGTGCTGCCCGGGCCGGTCAGGCGACGGCCAGCGGCCGGCGCGTGTGAAGCGTGCTGGATTGGCCCTTGGCGTCATATGCCGACGCCTCCTCACTGCGGCCCAGCTGGCGCAATGCCCAGTTGACCTCGCGGCGGCGGCGCGCCAGCAGCACGCCGTTGGCGCGATTGCGCTCGGCCAGTTCCTGCAGACGCTCGGCCTGGCCGACCGGCAGCGCCGCTTCGAGCGCACGCAGCGCCTCCAGCTTGGCGCCGGTCGCCTGAATCAGCGCGTGGACATCATGCTCGACCAAGGCCAGGCGTTCGACGTCCAAGGCATCGCTGAGGCGCTGCAACGGCTCGCTCATCGCCAGCGTCATCCCTGCAGCTGCTGGTCCAGCTCAAGCATCCGCGAGGCAATGGCGTCAGGGTTGATCGTGTAAGTGCCGTTCTGCAGCGACTCGCGCACGGCCTGCACGCGGGCCGCGTCGATCGCCGGGGCCGTGCTCAGCTCGCGCTGCATGGCCTGCAGCGAGGTGGCTTCACCGGTCAGCCGCAGGCTGTCCACGGCTTCCACCGGGCGCGCCTGGGGATCGGTACCCGCGCTGGGCTTGGTGCCGAGGGCGACACTGCGCAGATGGGCGGTGGCCTGCAGGTTGCCGTCGATTTTCTGGCTCATGGAGATGTCCTGGGTGTTCGGTTCACAAGGGATAACGGCACAGAGGCCGCCACCTTTAGGGGGAAATGGCAGGGTTTTTCAGCACAAACGGATGCCGGTCAGCATTGTGATCAACGCGTCACTAAAACGTCGCCACTGGCGTCCACGGTACCTTGAACGATCTTGCGTGACGACAGGTTCTCCACCGACACCCGTTCGTGCTCGCCCGCGTCGGCCATCGCCCGCCCGGCCACCCGCACCTCCACCCCGCCCCGGCGCGAGACCAGGGCGACGCTGTCGCCCCGGCGCACCAGGCGCTGGGCGACCAGGTCGTTGGCCGACAGCAGGCTGCCGGCGCTCAGGGTCCGGCGGGCTACCCGGCCGACCGCCACCTGGGGGTCGGCCAGTGCGGCGCCGGCAATGCGCGCCACGTCACGCTGGGCAGTGGTGATATCGGCCGCCGTCAACGTTTCTCCAGCGGCGATCCCGCGGTTGAGGACCAGCACCTGCTGGTTGCGGCGGACCTTGACCGGCACGAACAGCCGCCAGCCGCCGGCATCCGGGCAGCTCACCTCCACCGTACTGGTACCGGTCGGCTGGGCGCGCAGGGCTTGACCGCAGGCCGGCAGGCGCAGCGCCGAGTCCAGCGACGTGTCGCCTTCGGTGCCGGCCGGCAGCGTCGACAATGCCGCACCGCGGATGCTCTCCACCGGCTGCCAACCGGCGGCAGCCCCGGCCGGGAATGCCAGCAGCAGGGACAGAACGACCAGGACAGAACGCATGCAGACTCCAGGGGCAACGGACATGCGCAGGGCGATGCAAGGTGCGTGCCGCAACCCACCGTCGCTTCCGGGCGCGCCGCGCTCAAGTCGCGCCGGGTGGCGCCGATACCAGACCCATGTCCCATGACCTGCTCAACCGCATCGACCAGCGTACGCGACTGGCCGGCCACAATCGTCTGGCCCTGCTGCTGTTCCGGCTTGGCGGACGTCAGCTTTTTGGCGTGAACGTGTTCAAGGTACAGGAGGTGCTTCGGCGCCCGTCCCTGTTCCAGGTCCCCGGCCTGCCCAGCCAGTTCGCCGGCGTTGCCGACGTGCGCGGCCGCTCGGTGCCGGTGCTGGACCTGGGCCTGGCCATCGGCCACCCCGAACGCGAACCGGATGCCGATACCGCGCCAGGCTATCTGGTGGTGACCGAGTTCAACCGCTCGATCCAGGGCTTCCTGGTCAGCGGCGTGGAACGGATCGTCAACATCGCGGTGGAGGACATCCACCCGCCGCCGGAACTGGGTGCCGAATCGAGCTACCTGACCGCCGTCACCCGTTTCCAGGGTGAATTGATCCAGGTGATCGACGTGGAAAGCGTCCTGGCCGATATCGCTCAGGTGCGCGGCGAAGCCGTGCTGGACCCGTCGATGGCCCTGCCGGCCGATGCCCCGCCGATGCAGGTACTGGTAGTGGACGACTCGCGCGTGGCCCGCCAGCAGATCCGCAGCGTGCTGGACCAGTTGGGCGTGAGCGCGACCCTGCTGTCGGACGGCAAGCAGGCGCTGGACCATCTGATCCAGATCCATGCGGCCGGGGAGAATCCCGCCGAACGCTACGCGATGGTGATCTCCGACATCGAGATGCCGGCGATGGACGGCTACACCCTGACGACGGAAATCCGGCGCCACCCGGGTCTGGCCGGCCTGTACGTGCTGCTGCACACCTCACTGTCGGGCGTATTCAACAACGCGATGGTCGAGCGGGTGGGCGCCAACGCCTTCGTGGCCAAGTATTCCCCGCACGAACTGGCCGATTTCGTGCTGGACCGGTTGCGCAAGGTGGCAATGGCCGCCTGAGACACGGCGGTCGCACGCGACCGCCGACGTCCACGCTCCCCCGGGAAGGCCGGAGCGGCATCGTTCATCCTCACGCCCAGCACCTGCTGGGCTTTTTTGTGGGCGTCAGGGCCGCCTTGCGCGCGCGCTGTCGACCCGGGCCATATGCCCCGACGCCATACCGATTGGCACAGCCCTTGCAGCCTCCCCCGCATCGTCCCGTGGGAGCGCGCCATGCCCAATCTGATTTCCGACTATCTGGGGGTCCATGCCCAGGCCATGCCGTTGCGCGAGCAGCGGATGAAGCTGATCGCCAGCAACCTGAGCAATGCCGACACCCCCGGCTACAAGGCCCAGGACCTCGACTTCGACGCCGCCCTGCGCCACGCCCAGGGCCTGGACGCCAACGGACTCATGAAAACCACCAACGAACAGCACTTCGCCATCGGCGGCGGCCTGAACCCCTTCCAGATTGCCAAGGACGGGGTGCAGCCCAGCATCGACGGCAACACCGTCGACCCGGACGCCGAGCGTGCCGCCTACGGCCGCGCCGCGCTGGAGTACCGCGCCTCGCTGAGCTTCGTCGAATCCAAGGTGCGCTCCATGCTCACCGCCATCACGGGCCAATAAGCCATGAGCAATCTGCCGATCTTCGACATCGCCGGCTCGGCCCTGCAGGCCCAGTCGGTGCGCATGAGCACCATCGCGTCCAACCTCTCCAATGCCGATACCGTCGCCGGGTCGGCCGATGCGGTCTACAAACCGCTTGAACCGATCTTCCAGTCCGTCACCAGCCGGACAGACCCGAACATCACCACCGTCCAGGTCAAGGAAATCAACCAGAGCGACGCGGCACCCATCAAACGCTACGAGCCCGGCCATCCGCTGGCCGATGGCGATGGCTACATCTACCAGCCCGACGTCGATCCGGTGGCGCAGATGGTCAACCTCATTTCCACCTCGCGCAACTACCAGGCCGGCGTGGAGATGCTGACCACCGCCAAGGAACTGGCACTGGCCACCCTGAGCATGGGTCGCTGACCCCCACTTTTGCAGGACATACCGTCATGAGCAGCACCAGCGGCGTCGGCCAGGGCAGCGATATCTATACCGCGCTCGGCCTCAACGCACCCAACAGTGACACCAGCAAGAAAAAAAGCACCCTGGACCAGGCCGACTTCCTGCGCCTGATGACCGAGCAGCTGCAGCACCAGGACCCGCTCAAGCCGATGGACAACACTCAGATGGTGGCGCAGATGGCGCAGCTGTCGCAGGTGCAGGGCATCACCGACCTCAACGCCACGGTTAAGGGTTTCCAGGACCAGATGTCCGGTGACCAGATCCTGCGCGGGGCTGCACTGGTGGGCCACGACGTGCTGGTTCCTTCGACCACGTGGTCGCTGGAAACCGAAGGCAGCACCAGCGGCATGGTCGCGGCACCCGGCGCCGGCTTCGTCAATGTGGACATCACCGACGCCAACGGCGTCAAGGTCAACACGCTCAGCGTGGAGGCCAAGGCCAGCGGCGAAGTCACGTTCGAGTGGGACGGCAAGGACGCCAACGGCAACCGCATGCCGCCCGGCAGCTACACCCTCGCCGCCTCCTTCACCGACAGCGCCGGCGCCAAGACCAAGGCCAATACCTACGTCGAAGCACCTGTGGAAAGCGTCACGGTCGGCTCCGACGGGCTGTACCTCAACCTCAAGGGCCTGGGTACGGCCCCGATCGACTACGTGCTCCGCATCAGCTGAGCCGCCCCACCCCGCATACCAGGAGCAATCTCATGGGCTTCAATGTCTCGTTGTCCGGCATCAACGCCGCCAATGCCGATCTGAACGTCACCGCGAACAACATCGCCAACGTGAACACCACCGGCTTCAAGCAGTCGCGCGCCGAGTTCGCCGACCTGTTCTCGGCCACCAGTTACGGTCTGTCCAAGAACGCCATCGGCCAGGGCGTGCGCCTGACCAACGTGGCCCAGCAGTTCTCGCAGGGCAACAACGAGCAGACCGGGCGCAGTCTGGACATGGCCATCTCCGGTGAGGGCTTCTTCACCATGACCATGAACGGTGCGCGCGTGTACTCGCGGGCCGGCAACTTCCAGACCGACCAGGCCGGCTACGTGATCAACCCGCAGGGCGCGCGCCTGCAGGTGTTCGCCCCGAACGCGGACGGCACCAGCTTCGACGCCGGTCGCCTGGTCGACCTGCAGCTGCTCACCACCGACAGCCCGCCCAAGCAGACCAGCAAGGTCAACGTCAGCTTCACCCTGCCGGCCGACGCCAAGGAGCCTACGGTCACTCCGTTCAGCCCGACCGACTCCAACAGCTACAGCCAGTCCACCGGCGGCATCACGGTGTACGACTCGCTCGGCGTGAGCCACACCCAGACGTCGTACTTCGTCAAGGGTGCCGCCGCCAACGAGTGGCAGGTCTACAACTATGTGGACGGCCAGGCACAGGGTGCGCCCACCACGCTGACCTTCAACAATGCCGGTGCACTCACCTCGCCCGCCAACGGCCAGATCACCCTCACGCCGTTCACCCCCAGCACCGGCGCCGGCCAGCTCGCGCTGACCCTGGACATCTCCGGGTCCACCCAGTACGGCGAGAAGTTCGCGCTGCGCAATACCCAGCAGGACGGTTACGCGGCCGGCAAGCTCAACGAGATCACCGTGTCTGAAGAAGGCGTGGTGTACGCGCGCTATTCCAATGGCGATGACAAGGCGCTGGGCCAGGTGGCACTGACGACCTTCAACAATACCCAGGGCCTGGAAGCCAAGGGCAACAACCTGTGGGTGGAGACCTTCGGCTCGGGCACCCCCCGCACCGGGGCACCGGACAGCTCCAACCTCGGCAAGGTCCAGGCCGGTTCACTGGAAGCCTCCACGGTCGACCTGACCGAGCAGCTGGTCAACATGATCACCGCCCAGCGCAACTTCCAGGCCAACTCTCAGATGGTCTCGACCATGGACCAGATCACCCAGACCATCATCAACATCCGTTGATGAGCCACTGACCGCATCACGGGACGACAACGATGGACAAGGCGCTCTACGTAGCGATGACCGGTGCACGCGCGTCGCTGCAGGCCCAGGGCACGCTTTCGCACAACCTGGCCAACACCGATACCCCTGGCTTCAAGGAAGCGCTCGCCAACACCGAGGCGTTCCCGGTCAAGGGCACCGGCTACGCCTCGCGCGTGGACGCCCTGCACGTGGACGCCGGGTTCAACCGGCGCATGGGTGCCCAGCAGATCACCGGCAACCCGCTGGACCTGTCGCTGCAGTCGGGCAACTGGCTGGCGGTGCAGCCGCCGGCCGGTGGCGGTGAAGCCTATACCCGCGGTGCGGCACTCTCGATCACGCCCAATGGCCAGCTGGTGACTGCCGGCGGCCATCCGGTACTGGACGAGAACGGTGCGCCGATCGCCATTCCGCCTCACCAGGCGATGGACATCGGCAACGACGGCACGATCTCGATCATTCCGCTCGGCGAAGGCCCGCAGACGATGGCCAATATCGGCCGGATCCGCGTGGTGGCCGCCGCCGACGACCGCCTGGAACGCGGCCTGGATGGGTTGATGCGCAACATCGATCCGCAGCAGCCGTTTGTGCAGGCCCAGGGCAAGTCGCTGGAAAGCGGCCAACTGGAGGGCAGCAATGTCGATGCCGCCGGTGCGCTGGTGCAGATGATCCAGCTGCAGCGCCAGTACGAAATGCAGGTGAAGGTGATCAAGCACGGCGACGACAACGCCCGCAGTGCCAACAGCCTGTTGCGCCTGGGCGGTTGATCGCCCTGTCGGCGGCGCGGTGACGCGCCCCCGACGGAATTCCGGCGCGGTTCTGGCACGCGCCATGCATTGCCTCTTGTAACGGCCGCCCCCCTGCGGCCACCCGTAGAACACAAAGGAACATCGCCATGAACCAGGCATTGTGGATCGCCAAGACCGGACTGGATGCGCAGCAGACGCGCATGTCGGTGGTGTCCAACAACCTCGCCAACACCAACACCACCGGGTTCAAGCAGGACCGCGCCAGCTTTGAAGACCTGCTGTACCAGCAGGTGCGCCAGCCTGGCGGTGCGTCTTCAGCGCAGACCCAGCTGCCGACCGGCCTGCAGCTGGGCACCGGCGTGCGCGTGGTGGCCACCTCGAAGAACTTCGAGCAGGGCAGCCAGCAGCAGACCGGTCGCGCGCTCGATGTGATGGTCAATGGGCGTGGCTTCTTTGAAGTGCAGATGCCCGACGGTTCCTCGGCCTATACCCGCGACGGCTCGTTCCAGCGCAACCAGCAGGGCGAACTGGTCACCAACAGCGGCTATCCGGTGCAGCCGGGCATCCAGATTCCCGAAGGTGCACAGTCGCTCACCATCGGTACGGACGGCACGATCAGCGTGAAGATGGCCGACGACGCCGCCTCGGTGGAGATCGGCGCACTGACCCTGACCGACTTCGTCAATCCGGCCGGTCTGCAGGCACGGGGTGAAAACCTGTTCCTGGAAACCACCGCCTCCGGCCCCGCGCAGAACGGCAACCCCGGTCTCAACGGCCTGGGCAGTGTGGTGCAGGGCGCGTTGGAAGGCAGCAACGTCAACGTGGTCGAAGAGCTGGTGTCGATGATCGAAACCCAGCGCGCCTACGAAATGAACGCCAAGGCGATCTCCACGACCGACGCGATGCTCGGTTACCTCAACCAGAACGTCTGATCGGCCGAACCGGAAACCCTGCCATGTCGCCCCTGCGCCCTACCCTTCGCCTGCTGTTTGCCGGCTCCCTGGTTGCCCTGCTCGGCGGCTGCGTCATCGCTGGCGATGTCCGGCCCTATCCGGCGATGGCGCCGGTTGTCCCGATCGCAGCGCCTACCCCTCAGGCCACCGCCGGTGCGATCTACGCCGCCGGCCCTGGCCTGCAGCTGTATTCGGATCGACGCGCGCGTGATGTCGGCGACCTGCTGACCATCACCTTGACCGAAAACACCACCGCGCAGACCACCGCCAATACCACGACGGCCAAGGAATCGGACCTGAGTATCGGCACCCCGACGGTCTTCGGCGCACCGGTCACGCTGGGCGGCAAGGACATCCTGAGCGCCAGCGCCAAGGGTTCGCGCGACTTTGCCGGCAAAGGCACCAGCGCACAGAGCAATCGCCTGCTCGGCAGTGTCACCGTCACCGTGGTGCAGCGCCTGCCCAACGGCAACCTGGTGGTGCAGGGTGCCAAGAACCTGCGGTTGAACCAGGGCGACGAACTGGTGCAGGTGCAGGGCATCGTGCGTGCCGCGGACATTTTCCCCGACAACACCATTCCGTCCAGCCGCGTCGCCGATGCCCGCATCGTCTACGGCGGTCGCGGTCCGGTGGCCCAGTCCAATGCAATGGGCTGGCTGAGCCGCTTCTTCAACTCGGCGTTGACGCCGTTCTGAGCCTGACATGACCTTTTCCTTCTTCATTGCTGGGCAGCGACGCACCGCGTCGCGCTACGCGCTGCGTGCGGCGGCGACGCTGCTGGCGGTGTTCGCCCTGGCTGCCCCCGCTTACGCCGAGCGCATCAAGGACCTGGCGCAGGTGGGCGGCGTGCGCACCAACGCGCTGGTCGGCTACGGCCTGGTCGTGGGTCTGGACGGCAGCGGCGACCGCACCAGCCAGGCGCCCTTTACCGTGCAGAGCCTGAAAAACCTGCTTGGCGAGCTGGGCGTCAATGTGCCTGCCAACGTCAACCCGCAGCTGAAGAACGTGGCCGCAGTGGCCATCCACGCCGAACTGCCGCCGTTCGCCAAGCCGGGTCAGCCGATCGACATCACGGTCTCTTCGATCGGCAACGCGGTGTCGCTGCGCGGCGGCTCGCTGCTGATGGCCCCGCTGCGCGGCGCCGACGGCCAGGTGTATGCGATCGCGCAGGGCAACCTGGTGGTCGGCGGCTTTGGGGCGCAGGGCAAGGACGGCTCGCGGGTGTCCGTGAACGTGCCCAGCGTGGGCCGCATTCCCAACGGCGCCACGGTGGAACGGGCGCTGCCGGACGTGTTCAACGGCGGCGGCGACATCACACTGAATCTGCACAAGAATGACTTCACCACGGTGTCGCGCATGGTCGCCGCGCTCAACCAGGCGTTCGGCGATGGTGCGGCACGCGCGATTGACGGGGTGACGGTGTCCGTGCAGTCGCCCAGCGACCCTGGCGCGCGCATCGGCCTGCTCGCCCGCATCGAGAACCTCGAACTCACCCCCGGCAGCGCGCCGGCCAAGGTGGTGGTCAATGCGCGGACCGGCACGGTGGTGATCGGCTCGCAGGTACGGGTGGGCGCAGCGGCCATTTCACATGGTTCGCTCACTGTGACCATCAACGAGAACACCAACGTCAGCCAGCCCAATGCGTTCGGCAACGGCCAGACGGTGGCCACGCCGCAGTCCACCATTACCGCCACCAACGATGGCAGCCGCATGTTCAAGTTCACTGGCGGCACCACGCTCGATGAAATCGTGCATGCGGTGAACGCGGTGGGCGCCGCCCCCGGCGATCTGATCGCCATCCTGGAAGCCCTCAAGCAGGCCGGCGCGCTGAGCGCCGAACTCGAGGTGATCTGACATGCGCATTACACCCGCACTGGAACTCAACCCGGCCCAGGCCAACAGCCCGGCCAAGGTCGACAAGGTGGCACGCCAGCTGGAAGGCCAGTTTGCGCAGATGCTGGTCAAGAGCATGCGCGATGCCAGCTTCGGCGATTCGCTCTTCCCTGCCGAGAACACCATGTTCCGCGAAATGTACGACCAGAAGATCGCCGAGGCGATGACGCGGGGACGTGGCCTGGGCCTGTCGGCGATGATCGCCCGCCAGCTTGGGGCCGCCGAAGGCGAGGCGGCCGCGCCGGTCGATACCGCGCTGAACCCGGCCGCCGCCCTGCGCGCGTACCGGCTCAATGCGCCATCGGCCGCGCCGATGGCGTTGCCGGCGGGCACTGCGCCGACTGCCGTGCCCAGCGAGGTGGACGTGCTTCAGCACCTGCGTGGCGCTGATCCGTCAGCAGTACTGCAGCCTATGGAGCGTGCGCTGGACCTGATCGCCGGGCGCGAAAGCAGCCAGATGCACGAAGCGCTCGGGCGGAACGATCCCTATGCCACGCCGCCGGCCGTGAGCGGGTCCGCCGGGGAAAACTGGGCCGCGTTGTCCAACGACCGCTGGAGCGGCGTCAATGACGGTGCCACGCGTACCACCGGTGCCGTGGACACGCTGGCCGCCAGTACGGCGGCCGCCACGCTGGGTCCGCACACCCCGGAAGGCTTCGTCGCCAGCATCTGGGGCCATGCCCAGCAGGCGGCGCGCGAGCTGGGCGTCGATGCCAAGGCCCTCGTCGCCCAGGCGGCCCTGGAAACCGGCTGGGGCCGCAAGCTGGTGCAGCGCAATGGCGGCGGCAGCTCGCACAACCTGTTCGGGATCAAGGCCACCGGGTGGAGCGGTGAGCGTGCCAGCAGCGGTACCCACGAATACGTTGACGGCGTTCGCCGCAACGAAACCGCCAGCTTCCGCGCGTATACGTCGGTGGGCGACAGCTTTGCCGACTACGTGAAACTGCTCAAGAACAGCCCGCGTTACCAGAACGCGCTGCAGGCCGGCGGCGATGTCCGCGGCTTTGCGCAGGGCCTGCAGAAGGCCGGCTACGCCACCGATCCCGGCTATGCGGCCAAGATCGCCGCAATTGCCGGCGGCCCCACCATCGAGC
Organism: Stenotrophomonas sp. NPDC077421; assembly: GCF_049545505.1. NCBI lineage: Bacteria > Pseudomonadati > Pseudomonadota > Gammaproteobacteria > Lysobacterales > Lysobacteraceae > Stenotrophomonas > Stenotrophomonas sp. NPDC077421. The sequence goes on from NZ_JBMWDP010000006.1 coordinate 131,052, forward strand.
GCGCCATCGCCGCCGTGGGCGACGCCAGCCGGCGCCTGGGCCAGACCTTTGCCAGTACCGCCAGCCCGACCGGGCTGGGTGTCATCCGTCGTTGAGGTAACCCATGTCCAGCGTACTTTCCACCGGCACCAGTGCCCTGCTCGCGTTCCAGCGGGCGTTGGCCACCACCAGCCACAACGTCGCCAATATCAACACCCCCGGCTATAGCCGGCAGAAGGTCGACTTCGCCACCGCCAACCCGCAGAACTTCGGCTATGGCGATGTCGGCAACGGCACCCGCATCACCGACATCCGGCGCGTCGCCGACCAGCTGGCGATATCGCGGCTGCTCGACGGCAGCGGCGAACTGGCGCGCCTGAAGCAGCTGTCGACGATGGCGGACCGCGTCGATGCGATGTTCTCCGACACGGCCACCAATGTGGCCGGGGTGTGGTCGAGCTTCTTCGATACGGTCAGCGGCCTGTCCTCCAATGCCTCGGGCACCGCCGACCGGCAGAACGTACTGGACGGTGGCAAGACCCTCGCCAACCGCTTCCAGCAGCTCAACGGTCAGCTCAACACGCTCAACGGTGAGGTCAACAACGGCCTGATCGCCGGTGCCAGCGAGATCAACCGGCTGGCCAAGGAGATTGCCCAGCTCAACGGCGCCATCGGCGGCAATGCGGCCAATGCCGCGCCGGATCTGCTGGACCGCCGCGACCAGCTGATCGCCAACCTGGTCGGCTACACCGGCGGCAACGCGGTGATGCAGGACGGCGGCATCATGAATGTCTACACGGCCGGTGGCCAGGCACTGGTGGTGGGCACCACCGCGTCCAAGGTCACTACCGTGACCGACCCGTACATGCCCGAGCGCCTGCAGCTGGCATTGGAAAGCGCCGGGCAGAAGATCACCCTGGAATCGAAGACCCTGGGCGGCCAGATCGGCGGCCTGCTCGAGTTCCGCGATACCGTGCTCACCCCCACCCAGGCCGAACTGGGCAAGCTGGCGATCGGCATGGCCAGCAGCTTCAATGACGTGCACCGCCAGGGTGCGGACCTGTATGGCAACCTCGGCGGCGACTTCTTCAACATCGGCGCGCCGCGCATCACCGGCCACGCCGGCAATGCAGGCACGGCCAGCATGGCCGCCAGCTTCGGCGACCTGTCCAAGCTGGACGGGCAGAACGTCGTGCTGAAGTTCGACGGCACCCAGTGGCAGGCCAGCCGCGCCGATACCGGCGTGGCGGTGGCCATGACCGGTACCGGTACTGCCGCTGACCCGCTGGTGCTCAATGGCGTGGAGCTGGTGATGACCGGCACGCCGGCGCTCAACGACCGCATGCTGCTGCAGCCCACGGCGGGCGTGGCCGGCACGATGTCCGTAGCGATCACCGATACCTCGCGGATTGCCGCCGCCGCTCCGATCAAGGGCACCGCAGCACTGTCCAACAGTGGCACCGGCAAGCTCAGCGGCGTCAAGGTGACCGACCACGGCAATGCCGCGCTGCGCAACCCGGCGGCGATCGTGTTCACCAGTGGCACCCAGTACACCCTGGATGGCGCCGGCCCGTTCACTTACACCGCAGGCCAGACCATCAGCGCCAATGGCTGGAGCTTCGTGCTCGACGGCGCGCCGAAGACCGGCGACACCTTCAGCATCGGTCCGACGCCGGCCGGCTCCTCGGACAACAGCAACGCATTGCTGCTGGCCAAGGTGGAACAGGCCAAGGCCTTCAACGATGGCACCGTGACCCTGAGCGGCGCTCTTGGCGGGCTGACCACCCAGGTCGGCGCCGCCGCCCGCTCGGCCGACTACTCCCTGCAGGCCCAGCAGGTGATCACCGACCAGGCGCAGTCCGCGCGCGATGCAGTGTCAGGGGTGAACCTGGATGAAGAAGCCGCCGACATGCTGCGGCTTCAGCAGGCCTACCAGGCCGCCTCGCAGCTGATCTCCACTGCCGACACCATGTTCCAGACCATCCTCGGAGCCGTAGGCCGATGAACAACCGTATTTCCACCGGCATGATGTTCAACCAGTCGGTCTCGTTGATGATGGCCAAGCAGGCCAAAATGAGCCACCTGGAGCAGCAGATCGCCACCGGCCGCCGCCTGGTGACCGCCAAGGACGACCCGGTCGCCTCCGGCGCCGCCGTGGGCCTGGACCGCACCCTGGCTTCCCTGGAGCGCATGCAGCTCAACGCCGGCAATGTGCAGAACCGCCTGGGCCTGCAGGAAAACGCGCTGGCCCAGGTTGGCGACATGATGGGCCGCATCACCGAACTGACCATCTACGCCAACAACCCGGCGCTGGCGGCGTCGGACAAGCAGTCGATGGTGACCGAGATCGAGGCCATCCGGGGCAACCTGCTCGCGCTTGCCAACAGCACCGATGGCACCGGCCGCTACCTGTTCGGCGGCACGGCCGACGGCAGCCCTCCCTTCAGCCAGATTGACGGGAAGGTGGTCTACAACGGCGATCAGAACCAGCGCCAAGTGGAGGTGGGCCCGGACACCTACGTGCTCGATGCCCTGCCCGGCAGCGAGATTTTCCTGCGCATCGGCACCGGCGACGGCCATGTGGATGGTGCCGCGGCCAGCGGCAACACCGGTACCGGCGTGCTCACCAATGTCACCCGCGATGGCAGCAACAGCTGGGACGGCAAGGCCTTCAGCGTGCGCTTCACCGCCGCCGACCAGTATGAGCTGGTCGACGACACCGGTACGGTGGTGTCCAGCGGCACCATGAAGGCCGGCGACGACCTGGTGCTCAACGGCGTGCGCCTGCACGTGGATGGCAAGCCTGCTGCCGGTGATACCTTCAACGTGGCCCCGGCCACCAGCCGCGACATCTTCAGTACCCTGGACAGCCTGATCGGCTCGCTGAAGATGGATACCGGCAGTGCCAGCCAGTCCGCCGCCCAGCAGAACCTGCTGCAGAGCGGACTGCGCGACATCGCCCGAGCCTCCGAACGGATGATCGACTCGCGCGCCGCTGGCGGTGCGCAGCTCAAAGCGCTGGACAATGCCGCGGACATGCGTGAATCCAACACCGTCACCCTCAAGGGCACGCTGTCGCAGATGCGCGACCTGGACTACGCCGACGCCATCAGCCAGTACCAGCTGGAAAGCACTGCCCTGCAGGCCGCGCAGACCCTGTTCTCACAGATGCAGCAGATGTCGTTGTTCAACACGCTGCGCTGACGGCGCGTCATCCCGTAACGGAAAGCCTCGAAGGCCGCGATGCGAACAGCATCGCGGCCTTTTTCGTTATGCGTCGCCAAACACGCCCGTCGCACGCGCCCCACTGGCAGGGGCGCGCGCCGGAGAGCGTGAGCCGGGGCCGCCGCGGGCGCCCTGTCTCCGCGATCCGGCGCGGTGGCTGCCGCTGTGAGCATGGCCGGGACCTTGACCCCGGGGCCGCCAGGCAGAGCCCGGCTTGACGGGCAAAAAGCCCTTCAATCTCCACCTCCGGTGCCGTTAACCCTTCTATCGGGGAGCTCAGCCACGGCCCCGGACGGCAGCACCGGCACCCCGGCGAGATTTCCGCCTAAAGGTTGTTGACAAAGCGCCGTTATTGATTTGGCAACAGCGAAGCACACAGCCAAACAAAAAAAAACGGCGGCGCTTCGTTCCATCAACCACCGGGATTCCAATAAGGGAGACGACCCATGGCACAGGTAATCAACACCAATACGATGTCGCTCAACGCTCAGCGCAACCTGAGCACCAGCGGCAGCTCGCTCGCTACCACCATCCAGCGCCTCTCGTCCGGTCTGCGCATCAACAGCGCGAAAGACGACGCCGCCGGTCTGGCCATCAGCGAGCGCTTCGGCACCCAGATCCGCGGCACCGACGTCGCCATCCGCAATGCCAACGACGGCATCTCGCTGGCCCAGGTCGCCGAAGGCTCCCTGAGCGAAATCGGCAACAACCTGCAGCGCGTCCGCGAACTGGCCGTTCAGGCCTCCAACGCCACCAACTCGGCCAGCGACCGCAAGGCCCTGCAGGCCGAAGTGACCCAGCTGGTCAGCGAGATCGACCGCGTCGCCAAGCAGTCCGACTTCAACGGCACCAAGCTGCTCGACGGCAGCTTCACCAGCCAGCTGTTCCAGGTCGGCGCCAATGCCGGCCAGGCCATCGCCATCAACAATGTCGTCGACGCCAAGGCCAGCTCGCTGGGCAACGCCAAGTTTGCCGCCCCGGTCAACGGCACCGACATCGGCACGATCACCGACCTGAGCGACGTTGTCATCAACGGCGCCACCATCGGCACCATCTCCGGCAAGACCACCGCCGAATTCGCCGCCTCCGCCGCTGCCCAGATCAACAGCAAGATCGGCGAAGCCGGTGTCTATGCCGAAGTGGTCACCACCGCTGGCACCCCCGACACCCACAGCCTGAAGCTGACCTCCGTCCAGGCCGACCGCGACCTCGTCATCGACGGCGCCACCCAGCTTGGCCTGGCTGACTCCACCGCCGCCGCGCCCAGCTCGGTTGCTGCCACCGCCACCTCCAGCTTCGTGGAGGATCTGGACGTCTCGTCCTACGTCGGCGCCCAGAAAGCGTTGGAAATCGTTGACAAGGCACTGGAATCGGTCAACAGCGTTCGCGCCGATCTGGGTGCCATCCAGAACCGTTTCACCTCCGTTGTCGCCAATCTGCAGACGTCCTCGGAAAACCTGTCTGCCTCGCGCAGCCGTATCCGCGATACCGACTTCGCCAAGGAAACCGCAGAGCTGACCCGCACCCAGATCCTGCAGCAGGCCGGTACGGCCATGCTGGCCCAGGCCAACCAGGTGCCGCAGAACGTGCTCAGCCTGTTGCAGCGCTGACATAAGCCGCTCCTGAAGCACGTCATGAGCGTCTAACCCCAATCACGTGCAACCGCTCAAGGACCTCTTCCCATGGCACAAGTCATCAACACCAACACGATGTCGTTGAATGCTCAGCGCAACCTGAGCACCAGCGGCAGCTCGCTGGCCACCACCATCCAGCGCCTGTCGTCCGGTTCGCGCATCAACAGCGCCAAGGACGATGCGGCCGGCCTGGCCATCTCCGAGCGTTTCGGCACCCAGATCCGCGGCACCGACGTGGCCATCCGCAATGCCAACGACGGCATCTCGCTGGCCCAGGTCGCCGAAGGTTCGCTGACCGAAATCGGCAACAATCTGCAGCGCGTCCGTGAGCTGGCTGTCCAGGCCTCCAACGCCACCAACTCGGCCAGCGACCGCAAGGCCCTGCAGGCCGAAGTGACCCAGCTGGTCAGCGAAATCGACCGCGTCGCCAAGCAGTCCGACTTCAACGGCACCAAGCTGCTGGACGGCTCGTTCTCCAGCCAGCTGTTCCAGGTCGGTGCCAACGCCGGCCAGGCCATCGCCATCGACAAGGTGGTGGACGCCAAGACCAACGCACTGGGCGGCGCGCAGTTCGCTACCGCCACCGTGGCCAAGGTGACCGGCGCCAACAACACCGACGTGGCCATCGATGCCTTCAGCATCACCGACAGCAAGGGCACCGAAGTCAAGTTCGACGCCCTGGACGTGAAGAGCGTCGGCACCGCCGCCCAGAACGAAGCGGCAGCCGGCAAGGCGCTGGCCACCCACATCAACGCCAAGATCGGCGAAACCGGCGTCTACGCCGAAGCCGATGCCACCGGCGCGGTGACCCTGACCTCGGTCAAGGACAGCGTGGACAAAGACGGCGTCGCGACGGTCTTCTCGACCGACGTGGACGGTGCCGGCACCGTCACTATGGGCACCAAGCAGTTTGCCGATGCGATCGACGTGTCCACCGTGAAGGGCGCCCAGCAGGCCCTGGAAATCGTCGACAAGGCCCTGGGTGCGATCAACAGCACCCGTGCCGACCTTGGCGCCATCCAGAACCGCTTCACCTCGGTGGTCGCCAACCTGCAGACCTCCACGGAGAACCTGTCCGCATCGCGCAGCCGCATCCGCGATACCGACTTCGCCAAGGAAACCGCAGAGCTGACCCGCACCCAGATCCTGCAGCAGGCCGGTACGGCCATGCTGGCCCAGGCCAACCAGGTGCCGCAGAACGTGCTCAGCCTGCTGCGCTGATCCACGCGTCCACGCCGCCGGCAACAGCCGGCGGCGCGGGCAAACCCCGAAACATCCGTTCAAACCTCACGCAGGAACGGGCCATGTCCATGCGCCGGATTCTCTCTCCCGGCAGCCACATCCCCGTGGCCATGGCCCGCCCCTGCGGCAGAACCGTTATCAGCGCGGTTAGTTTGACTGAACATCCCGGGTGGCTTCGTCTCCCCCCGCTTTTTCAGTAGCCTGAGCCCTCCTCTACATTGGAGGAGGGTTTTTTACAGACCCCCGGCCGGACCGGTACTGCGTCCCGCCCCGATTCCCCTGCAAAGCGCGTGCCATTCTTCCGCGCCGAGCCAGTGGCACAACTCCTGCATCAACGTGGTTCTAAAGACCCGGCGGCTACGGCCGCTACATTCGTTGACGGCACGGCCACGCGGTATGACCGCGACGGCACACAGACAGGAGAAACAACGTGGCTGACTTTGGTTATGGTGGCATCGGTTCCGGACTGGACATTTCCGGCATGGTGGCCAGCCTGGTCGCGGCCGACCGCAAGCCGGCGGACAACGCCCTCAACCTGCAGCAGTCCAAGGCCAAGATGCAGCTGTCGGCGGTGGGCACGGTCAAGTCCGCGTTCGACCTGCTGACCAGCTCGCTCAAGACGCTCAAGGCCTCCACCGCCTTCGATGCCCGCCTGGTCAGTGCGTCCAAGAGCGGCACCGACGAGATCCTGACGGTCTCCAGCACCAACGCCGCGGCGACCGGCAACCACGAGATCAATGTCAACCAGTTGGCCACCGCCAACAAGTGGATCGCCGACACGTCGGTGTCCAAGACCAAGACCTTCGGCGCCGGAACCCTGACGCTGGATGTCGGCGTGGGTGACAAGAAGAAGACGCTGGAGATCCAGGTCGACGCCGATGACACCCTCAGCTCGATCCGCACCAAGATCGAAAAGGCCGGACGCAGCCTGGGCGTGCAGTCCACCCTGATCGCCTCCGGCGACAACCAGTTCCTGTCCATCTCGCAGGAAAAAGCCGGTACCGCCAATGCCATCAAACTCAGCGCAGGGGCCGGCAACGCCGACCTGACCGCGCTGGCAGCCAGCCTGTCCGAGCGCACCCCGGCGGCAGACGCCAAGCTCACCATCGATGGCGTGGAGGTGGTGTCCAGCGAGAATACCGTCACCGACGTGGTGCCCGGCCTGACCCTGAACCTGAAGAAGACCGGCGACAGCACCGTGACGGTCACCACCGACGTGGCCGCCGCACGCAAGGTGATGCAGGACTTCGTGACGGCCTACAACGGCGCCATCAGCGCCATCAACACGGCTACCAAGTACGACATCGAGAACAAGGAGCCGTCGTCGCTGACCGGCGATGCGCAGATGCGCGGCGCCTCCAGCCAGCTGCGCGCGATGATGGGCGGCGTGCTCAAGGACCTGGCCGCCGCCGGCCTGGACCCGAAAACACTGGGGCTGCAGACCCGCGCCTACCCCAATGCCGATGGCAGCCTGGTGCTGGATGGTGCCAAGTTCGAAGCGGCCCTGGTCAACCAGGCCGGCGCGGTGCGCCAGGCCCTGACGGGCGATGATGGCGCGGCCGCCAAGCTGTTCAGCATGGTCGAGGGCTACACCAGCACCGCAGTGGGCAAGGAAGGTGCCTTCGTATCGCGCACCAAGAGCATCAACGCCACGCTCACCGACATCGACAAGCGTCGCAAGGCACTGGATGTGCGCATGACCGGCGTCGAAGAACGGTACAAGAAGCAGTTCCTGGCACTGGACGCGCTGATGGGCAAGATGAGCCAGACCATGAGCAGCCTGAGCAGCCAGTTGTCCCAGCTCACCGGTTGACCACGTCGCCCGCGTAGACCCACTCAAGTTGCGCGCGCCCGCTGCCGATATGGATAGCAACGCATCACCCGCCGCAGCACTCCACCCGGTGCCGCAGACCTCGCGAGGCATGCGGCCCCGCACGAAGGAGACATGATTGATGTACGGTTCGAACCGTCAATTCACCGAGCAGTACCGCCAGGTCGGCGTGCAGAGCGCGATCAGCGATGCCGATCCGCACAAGCTGGTGGCGCTGCTGCTGGCCGGCGCGCTGGAGCGCGTGCGGCTGGCCCAGGCCTGCCTGGAAGGCGGCGACCAGGCCCGCAAGGGCAAGGCGATCGGCGAAGTCTGCGCGATCGTCGGCCACCTCAACGGCTCGCTCGACCACGAGGCCGGCGGCGAAATCGCCGCCAACCTGTCGGCGCTGTATGACTACGTGATGCAGCGGCTGACCGAAGCCAATCTGCACAACGACCCGGACGCCCTGCGCGAATCGCTGGAGCTGCTGGGCGAGATCGACGCCGCCTGGAACGCGATCCCGCGCGACCAGCGGGTGCCTGCGCAGGCAGCGGTGTAATGGCTGACACCCTGCTCACGCTGGCGCACCTCAACGCCGAGCTGGACGCGCTGGAAACCGCGCTGCTGGCCGACGACCACGAGCGTGCCGGCGACTGTCTGGACAGGCTGCACCTCAACCAGGCGCGGTTCCTGGCCATGCCCGGTGCGCTGGACGACGTGGCTGGCCTGAGCGCCCTGGAGGGCCGTCAACAACGCATCATGGTAATGATGATGAGCCAGCGCGACGAAGCCGGCCGCCACGTGCGCCACGGCGCAAGCGCCAACCGCGCCGCCCATGCCTACCTCACCGCAGAGTCGCTGGCATGAACGACGAGCGCGCCGCAGCCATCCATCACCCGGCCGAAAGCGAGCTGTTCGATGAGACGTTGAGCTGCGAGGTCGCGCTGCCCGCCGAGTTCCGCCTGGGCACGGCGGTGATCCGTCCCGGCAGCGCCGAGACGCTGCTGCGCAGCGTGGCGCTGGTGGAAGACTCGCGCGGCGACGACGGGCACGACGAGCGTGGCGACGCCACCCTGCAGCTGCAGCGGCTGGAAGCCAAGCTCGACCTGACGATGGTGCTGCTGGGCCGCCTGGTCCGCCAGCAGACCCAGGACCTGCCCCTGCGCCCGCTGCGCTGGTCGCGGCGCGGCATCCGCCTGGAACTGGGTGTGCGCAGCGGCGCCAGCCCCGGTGCCCTCGGCGTGATCCGCCTGCAGCCGTGTGACTGGCTGCCCGACCACATCGATCTGCCGGTAGCGGTACTGGCCGAGGCGGCCAACGGCTCGGGGGCCCATTACCTCTGGCTGCGTTTCGAAGGGCTGAGCGATGGCCTGGAGATGGCGCTGGAGCGCCATCTGTTCCGCCTGCATCGCCGCCAGATCGCCGAAGCACGCCGTCTGCGCTGACCATACGGTCCCGACCGTTACCGATGGACCTTGGCGGTTTCACGCCACTCCGTTAAGGTGGCGCATCCCCCGCTTCCCTGCCTGCCTGTGCGCGTTCTCATCGTCGACGATCACACCCTGGTCCGCGCCGGCCTCGGCCGCCTGCTGCAGGGCTTTGCCGGCGTGGAGGTGGTCGCCGATGCCAGCAATGCAGAGCAGGCCCTGCAGATGGCCGTGCAGCATTCACCGGACGTGGTCCTGATGGACCTGTCCCTGCCCGGCCGTACCGGCCTGGAGGCGCTCAGCGACATCCTGCTGCGCGCGCCGGGCTCGCGGGTGGTGATGATGACCATGCATGACGATGCCGTGCACGTGCGCGATGCGCTTGATCGCGGTGCGGTCGGGTTCGTGGTCAAGGATGCCGCCCCGCAGGAACTGGAGCTGGCCCTGCGCGCCGCGCATGCCGGCCAGGTGTTCCTCAGCCCGCAGATCTCGGCCAAGATGCTCGCGCCGATGCTCGGCCGCGAGAAGCCGGTCGGCATTGCGGCGCTGTCGCCCCGCCAGCGCGAAATCCTGCGTCAGATCGGCAAGGGCGAAAGCAACAAGGAAATCGCGGCCGACCTCGGCATCAGCGTCAAGACCGTGGAAACCCACCGCGCCCGCATGATGGAGTCGTTGGGCTGCCGCCGCGCCAACGATCTGCTGCTGCTGGCCGCCCGCCACCAGCACGAACTGGAGTAGACCGGCGACGGCTCTCCGTCGCCAGGCGTCCTGCCCGCGTTCCCGCGTCGATTTATTGAACCAGCCTCCCCCCTTCCGCCTTGGCCAGAGCCCCCGGAACGGCACAGACAGCGTCAAATAACCCGACACCTGTCAGGAGAATCCCTACACGCTGTCGGGAGTTTGACGACCCCACTCAGGAACCCCCTGATTCCGGTGCTGCCGGAACAGAAGCAAGATGTGTTCCAGATCGCGCCGGGGAGTCGGCGCCGACGGGGAACGGACTTGAAAGCCAATCTTTCGACCCAGATGGGTCAGCAGCTTCACCTCACACCGCAACTGCTGCAGTCGATCCGACTGCTGCAGCTCAACGGCATGCAGCTTGAGCTGGAGATCCAGCGTGCGCTGGAGACCAACCCGCTGCTCGAACTGGACGAGGCCGCCGAAGAGCGTGCCGATACCACCGACGTCGCCGCCACCACCCAGGACGTGGCCGCGTTCGACGAGCTGCCGGAAAGCTCGATGTGGGACGTGGCCGGCAGCAGCTGGCAGGACGGCGACGATGACCGCATGCAGCGTGTGGCCGCCGGCGAGTCCAGCGACCCCCAGCTGCGCGCCCTGCAGCGGCTGTCGCTGGAGCTGGCACCGCGCGAACTGGCCGTGGCCGCCTTCTGGCTGGAACACTGCGACGATGCCGGCTACCTGGACGCACCTCTCGCACAGCTGCAACTGCTGGCCAGCGCACTCTGCGACGTGGATGCCGAGGGGGTCGAAGCGGTCCGCCAGTACATCCTGCACGGCGACCCGGTCGGCCTGGCTGCACAGGACCTGCACGAGTGCCTGTGCGTGCAGCTGCGCGCCCTGCCCGGCCGCGTGCCGGCCCGGCACCTGGCCCTGCGCGTGCTCGATGAGGGCCTGGTCACCCTGGCGACCCACGACTACGCCGCGCTGGCGCGCGAACTGGACGCGGAGATCGCCGACATCCACGAAGCGGTACGCCTGATCCTCTCGTTGCAGCCGCGCCCGGGCGAAAGCCTGCTGCCGGATACCAACGGCGCGGTCATCCCCGACGTCGTCGCCTGGCATGCCGACGGGCAGTGGCGCGTGGCCCTCAACCCGGCCACCAGCCGCCGCCTGAGCATCAACCCGCACTACGAACAGGCACTGGGCGAGGCCGGCGACGGCGCCCAGCCGCTGCGCGACATGCTGCAGGAAGCCCGCTGGCTGACCCGCGGCCTGTCCATGCGCTACGACACCCTGCTGCGCACCGCACGGGTGATCATCGAGCGCCAGGCCGGCTTCCTGACCCGCGGCGAAGAGGCGATGGCGCCGCTGACCCTGAAGGAAGTGGCCGATGCGATCGGCATGCACGAATCCACGGTATCGCGCATCACCACCGGCAAGTACCTGCAGACCCCGCGTGGCACGCTGGAGCTGAAGCACTTCTTCGCGGTACGGCTGGAAGGCGCCAGCGTCTCCGGGCAGGCGGTAAAGGCGATGGTCCGGCGCCTGATCGACGCCGAACCGGCCGGCCGGCCGCTGGCCGACGAGGCCATCGCCGGCCTGCTGTCGCGCCAGGGCGTGAACATCGCCCGCCGTACCGTTGCAAAATACCGCGAACAACTGGACATCGCCCCGGCGCGTGAACGTCGCCGGGCCAATGCCAGGGCTCCGCAGCTGGCCCGGGTGGGCTGAAGGAATGAACGACATGAACAAGCTCACCGTCCTGCTGGTCGACGACCACGAGGGCTTCATCAACGCCGCCATGCGCCACTTCCGCAAGGTCGACTGGCTGGACGTAATCGGCAGCGCCGGCAATGGCCTGGAGGCCATCGAGCGCTCCGAGTCGTTGCGCCCGAAGGTGGTGCTGATGGACCTGGCCATGCCCGAAATGGGCGGCCTGCAGGCCACCCGCCTGATCAAGTCGCAGGACGACGCACCGTACATCGTCATCGCCAGCCACTTCGATGACGCCGAACACCGTGAACACGCGCTGCGCGCCGGCGCCGACAACTTCGTCAGCAAGCTGTCCTACATCCAGGAAGTCATGCCGATCCTGGAAGGCCTGAAGGGGAATGGATCATGAGTGAGTCGCGCATCCTGGTACTGGACAACGACGCCGTCCGCGCCGAACGCACCGTCGCCCTGCTGGAATTCATGGACTTCAACCCGCGCTGGGTGGCCGACGCGGCTGACATCGACACCGCCCGCCACCGCCAGAACGACTGGATGGCGGTGATCGTCGGTGCGCTGGACGCCAATGAGCGCAGCGACGCCCTGTTCGCCTGGCTGGGGCGCAGCTCGCTGCCGCCGCCGGTGATGCTGATCGATGGGGATACCACCGCATTCGCCCGGCAGCACGGCCTGCACGAAGCCACTGTGTGGCCGCTGGAAGCACCGCTGCGCCATGCGCAGATGGAAGGCCTGCTGCGCCGCGCCAGCCTCAAGCGCCTCGATGCCGAGCACCAGGCCGGTGCCGTGCAGGAACAGGGCCCGACCGGCGACGGCGCTGCCGTGAGTGCGTTGCGCCAGATGATCGACCAGGTGGCCGCGTTCGACACCACCGTGCTGGTGCTGGGCGAATCGGGTACCGGCAAGGAAGTGGTCTCGCGTTCGATCCACCAGCGCTCGCCGCGCCGCGATGGTCCGTTCGTGGCCATCAACTGCGGTGCGATCCCGGCCGACCTGCTCGAGAGCGAACTGTTCGGTCACGAAAAAGGCGCGTTCACCGGTGCGCTGAGCGCGCGCAAGGGTCGGTTCGAGATGGCCGAGGGCGGCACCCTGCTGCTCGACGAGATCGGCGACATGAGCCTGCCGATGCAGGTCAAGCTGCTTCGCGTGCTGCAGGAGCGCAGTTTCGAGCGCGTCGGTGGCAACCAGACCATCCGCTGCAATGTGCGGGTGATCGCCGCCACCCATCGCGACCTGGAGTCACGCATCGCCGACGGCAAGTTCCGCGAGGATCTGTTCTACCGTCTCAACGTGTTTCCGATCGACGTGCCGGCACTCCGTGAGCGCAGCGAGGACCTGCCGGCGCTGGTCACCACCATCGCCGGTCAGCTGGCCCGTACCGGCCGCGGTGAAGTGCGTTTCAGCGCCGAGGCCCTGCAGGCGCTGGCCAGCTACGAGTGGCCGGGCAACGTGCGCGAGCTGACCAACCTGGTCGAGCGCCTGGCCGTGCTGCATCCGGGCGGCAACGTGCGCGTGCAGGACCTGCCCGCCCGCTACCGCGGCGACTTCAGCCCGGCCGCCGTTCCCGCCGCCGCGCCGGCGCCGGCAGCGGACGAACGTCTGGACCTGCGCAGCTTCTCCTTCCATACCCCGGCACCGGGCAATACCGCGCCGCTGGAGAACAGCATCGGGCCGGTCACCCGTGCGCCGGCCCTGCCCGACGCCGGACTGGACCTGCGCAACCACATGGCCAACATCGAACTGAACCTCATCAACGAAGCCTTGGAGCGCACCCAGGGCGTGGTTGCCCACGCCGCCCAGCTGCTCGGCCTGCGCCGCACCACGCTGGTGGAGAAGCTGCGCAAGTACGGTATCGAGCGCGACCACACCGAACTGGCCAGCTGACCCACCGACGGTCACCGCACCCTTGAAGCCCGGGCCCGTCCCGGGCTTCTGCGTTCCGGCGCCATCGCGAGGCCTCACGGGGGTGCCCGCCGGTTTTCCGACGCCGGGCATCCGACGCCGGTCGCCGCGCCATCGCGCCGGAGCGACATTCCGTCGCACCGCCACGACCCGGCAGGGGAGATCAACGCCGCGCTGAATGCGTAAGTGCCCGCCACCACGACAAAACTGAACCAAAGGCCGGTTTCGGCACGGGGCTTGCAACGTATTCACTCGAAACCCCATCCCCAGATTCGGAACGTTCCAGATGTCGCACTCCGTTACCTCCGTCCTTTCCCAGATCCGTTCCTTCCAGACCCAGATGGGTCAGTCGGCCGTCAGTCCGCTGACGGAAGCGCCGAAGAGCAATGCCATCCAGGGGCTGGTATCGCCGCAGGAAGTCCAGGGCCCGAGCTTCACCGAAACGCTGCGTGGCGCCATCGCCGGCGTCAACGACGCACAGCAGAAATCCGGCGCCCTGGCCAAGGCCTTCGAGCTGGGCGATCCCAGCGCCGACCTCGCCAAGGTCATGGTCGCCTCGCAGCAGTCCCAGATCGCCTTCCGCGCCACCGTGGAAGTCCGCAACCGTCTCGTCCAGGCTTACCAGGACGTTATTAACTTGCCGCTGTAAGGATAGAAACGCATGGCCCTGTCGCTTACCAAGGAATCCCTGAACGCCGAGAAGGCGGGCCAGTGGTTCGACCGGCTGCAAAGCCTGCAGATCACCCGTCGGCTCGGACTGATGGCGATGATCGCCGTGGCCGTGGCGGCAGGTCTGTTCGTGTTCTTCTGGTCGCAGAAGCCCGGCATGGTGCCGCTGTACACCGGGCTGGACCAGAAGGCCACCGCCGAAGCCACCGACCTGCTGCGCGCCGCGCAGATTCCGTTCGAGCTGGATGCCGCCACCGGCGGCATCACCGTGCCGGAAAAGAACCTGCACGATGCCCGACTGAAGCTGGCCGGCTCCGGGCTCACCGACAGCGGCCGGCTCGGCTTCGAGCTGATGGAACGCGATCCGGGCTTCGGCGTCAGCCAGTTCATGGAGAACGCCCGCTACCAGCATTCGCTGGAAACCGAGCTGTCGCGCACCATCAACACCCTGCGCCCGGTGCGCGATTCGCGCGTGCACCTGGCCATTCCCAAGCCGAGCGCCTTCACCCGCCAGCGCGATGTGGCCAGTGCCTCGGTGGTGCTGGAACTGCGTGGCGGCCAGCAGCTTGAGCGGGGGCAGATCGATGCCATCGTGCACATGGTCGCCGCCAGCATCCCCGACCTGGCGCCGGAACGGGTGACGGTGGTGGACCAGAGCGGCCGGATGCTGAGCGTGTCCGATCCGAACAGCGATGCGGCGATGAATGCCGCGCAGTTCGAACAGGTGCGCCGCCAGGAAACCTCGTTCAACCAGCGCATCCGCGAACTGCTGGAGCCGATGACTGGCCCGGGCCGGGTCAATCCGGAAGTCAGCGTGGACATGGACTTCTCGGTCATCGAAGAGGCCCGCGAGCTGTACAACGGCGAGCCGCAGAAACTGCGCAGCGAACAACTGAGCGAAAACAGCAGCAACGTGCCGGGGCCGCAGGGCATTCCGGGCGCCACCAGCAACACCCCGCCGGGACCGGCGGCGGCACCGGCCACCGCACAGGCACCGACCGAGTCGTCCAAGAACGCGACCCGCAACTACGAGCTGGACCGCACCCTGCAGCACACCCGCCAGCCGGCCGGCCGGATCAAGCGCGTGTCGGTGGCCGTGCTGCTGGACAACGTGCCGCGCGCCGGCGCCAACGGCAAAACCACCGAGCAGCCGCTGTCGGCGGCCGAGCTGACCCGCGTTGAAGCCCTGGTCAAGCAGGCGGTCGGCTTTGATGCCGAGCGTGGCGACACCGTATCGGTGATGAACGCGCCCTTCGTCCGTGAGGTCACCCCGGTCGAGGGCCCGAAGTGGTGGGAACTGCCCCAGGTGCAGGACGGCCTGCGTCTGCTGCTCGGCGCCATCGTGGTGCTGGCGCTGGTGTTCGGCGTGCTGCGCCCGGCGCTGCGCTCGATCACCGGCACGGCCAGCAAGCCGGATGAAGACGAACTGGAACCGCATGGCGCCGACGTACACCTGGTCGAGGACGGCGATGCGCTGCCCGCGCTGGGCAACGATCGCAACCACGCGGGCGGACATGAAACGCTGGCATTGCCGGTGGACTCCTACGAGGAACGACTGCGCATGGCGCGTGAAGCTGTAAAGACCGATTCCAAGCGTGTGGCGCAGGTCGTCAAGGGCTGGGTGGCCAATGACTGACGCCCCTCCCCTGACCGGTGTGCAGCGCGCTGCGGTGCTGCTGCTGTCGCTGGGCGAACTGGACGCAGCCGAAGTGCTGCGCCACATGGAACCCAAGGAAGTGCAGAAGATCGGTATCGCGATGGCGACGATGACCGATATCACCCGTGAGCAGGTCGAGCGCGTGATGGACCAGTTCGGCAGCGAACTGGGCTCCAAGACCTCGCTCGGTGTCGGGTCGGACGACTACATCCGCAACATGCTGGTGCAGGCACTGGGCAGCGAGAAGGCCGGCAATCTGATCGACCGCATCCTGCTCGGCCGCAACACCACCGGCCTGGACGCGCTGAAGTGGATGGACCCGCGTGCCGTGG